>JACNJN010000167.1 GCA_014382535.1 Candidatus Desulfolinea nitratireducens
GGATTCGAGCCATTAAGCTGAAAACCCGACAGCCCCGTCAGGTTTTCAGAGGAGAATGTCAATGTCTAAGAAGTCAATGACGCCTTCATTATACTTTACAATTTGTAATTTATAGTTGACATATTTAGAGGTCAGATCCCCCCACGCGGCCCCTCAACTCCTCCCAGTTTGGGCAAGTATGTCAATATTAATTTGGCCGCTGGTTAGCGGAGAAATTGGATCACTTATCTTTATGCATCCAAAGAGCGATCAAGAGCAGAGCTTCATCAACTTTGGCAATATATCCTAAGATCCCATAGGGTGGCTGGTTGAGTAGAAAGAAGCCGATGATGGTGACTACTGTATAAGCCATGAAAAGATAGCCAACCAGCTTGCGCCGCCCGGCCAGGTATTTCGGATTGGCAAAGGTGGCCCAGGTCAGCACAAAGAAACCTAAACCGTTGAGAAGCATCAGCAGATCAAATTCCAGGACATTGAGAATGATCGCATGGATCACCCCGGTGATCAGGCCCAAAACCAGAATAGCCATTCGTAAATTTGATTTAGACATTTTTTCTCCTTTTGGATTGATTTACCCTTTATACCACCCTTTTTGGAAAATTGTCGCGTTTATTGGTGGGCATTATCTTTTGGAGCAATAAAACAGCAGGGAATTTCGAGCCTTAATAAAAAAATCCTCCCATTGTGGGAGGATAACTCTGTCGGGGCGCCGGGATTCGAACCCGGGACCTCTTGCACCCCATGCAAGCGCGCTAGCCGGGCTGCGCCACGCCCCGATTTGAGCAGGCGGTATTATAGTCTTTTTTTAGTATTCTGGCAACACAAAAAGAATAATGATAGAATACAAGACATCCCCATATAAATCTGGAGTTTGCATGTCCAATATGATCCAAGTTAAGATCGATAGCGTTCGCGTCAGCCTGATGTCACCACAAAGAGTGATCGTCCTCCGTCAACTCGACGCAGATCGCTATCTACCCATCTGGGTGGGGCCTTACGAGGCCGAAGCGATCACTGTCGCACTGCAGGAAATCGAAATGGCGCGTCCCCTCACCCACGACCTGCTCAAAAATGTGATCAACATCTATGGCGCTAAAATTTTGCGGATAGAAATCATTGCGTTGCGTGAGAAAATTTTCTTCGGACATATCGTTACCGAAGTCAACGGGGAGATCATCAATATCGATTCCCGTCCATCTGATGCCATCGCCATGGCTGTCCGCGCTCATGTCCCCATCCTGGTAGATCAAGAGGTCCTGGATATCGCTGGCATCTTCCCTGAGGAGGATGTTCAGGCTTCTTCAATCGGTGAGGATGCTCCCGAAGGAGCAGGCGATGATCGTCTCTCCATCTTTGAAGATTTCTTTGATCAGCTGGAAAGCGACAAAGACGAGGATGACGAAAAACTGGATGAAAATCCCGATGACGACCCCGATCCCAAAGATTGATTCCCTTATGAATGAAATCCATCCCACCGAAACATCCCCCGCCATCGCTGCCCCCGGCGTCCCCCACAGCCGAGAAGCTGAAGAAGCCGTCATAGGGGCGGTTCTGATTAACCCCGAGGTTTATTACGATGTCGCCCAATTCCTGCAGGCGGATGATTTCTACATCCACCGCCTGCGCTGGATCTGGGAATCCTTCACCCGTCTCCACGAATCACGCACGCCCCTCGACCTGCTCACCGTTTCAGAAGAGCTTGCGCGCATGGATCAGCTTGCCGAGATCGGCGGCCCTGCTTATCTGACCTCTCTCGTCAATCAGGTCCCCACCTCCCTCCACGCGGATGCCTATGGTCATGTGGTCGAATCTCATTCACTGCGCCGCAAGCTGCTCACCGCCGCCAACAGCGTCGCCAGAATGGCCTATGACGAAGAAACCGGTATCGACGATGTGATGGGCGAGGCTGAAAAAGCGATCTTCAGCGTTAGCGAACGTCGCAATACGCACGATGTACAACCGATCAAGCAGGTGATGAGTAAGGTCTACGACACAATTGACGAACTCTCCAAACGGGATGAGGAATTCTTTGGAGTCCCGACTGGTTTTATCGATCTTGACCGGTTACTTTCCGGCCTGCAACCCTCCGATCTGCTCATCATCGCTGGTCGCCCTGGGCAGGGTAAATCTGGGTTTCTGCTCTCAGCTGCCAGGAACGCCGCCGTTACCCATAAAAAACACGTCGCCATCTTTTCATTAGAAATGTCCAACGAACAGGTCGCCCAGCGTATGATCTCGCAGGAAACAGGCATCGACTCACAACGCCTGCGCACCGGCAAGCTCAACGATGATGAATGGCCGAAATTTACCCACTCCATCGAAGTATTCTCCGATACAAAAATCTTCCTCGACGATACCCCTGCCGTTACCCCCTTACAACTGCGCACCAAATGCCGCCGCCTGCATATGGAATACGGCCTCGACCTGGTCATCGTTGACTATTTGCAGCTGATGGGCGGAGACACTCGCAACGACAACCGTGTGCAGGAGGTTTCCTATATCTCACGGAGTCTCAAGGTGCTTGCCCGTGAACTCAATGTCCCCGTGCTGACGGCTGCCCAGCTCAGTCGTGCGGTTGAACAGCGCGCCGATAAACGCCCGGTGCTCTCCGATCTGCGTGAGTCGGGCTGTCTTGCTGGCGATACTCTTATTACTTTGGCTGAAAACGGACGCCAGACCGAATTGCGAACGCTTGAAGGCAAATCCAACTTTGATATTTGGGCATTAAACCCATCGACACTAAAAATGGATAAAATGTCCGTTAGTCGCGCTTTTTCCACAGGAAGAAAGCCGGTATCTCTGCTAAAAACAAGACTGGGAAGAGATATCCGCGCAACAGCAAACCATCGGTTCCTGACTATGGAAGGCTGGAAACGCCTGGATGAACTGAGTAAAAATGATTTTGTCGCTGTTCCTCGCGAGTTGAAACAACTCTCCCAAAAAGCAACCATGCCAAATGCAAAGATCGCTTTGCTCGCCCACCTGATTGGCGATGGCTGTACCTTACCTCGTCATGCCATCCAATATACTACGCGTGAAAAAGATCTGGCTGAAATAGTAGTTAACCTGGCACAAGATGCCTTTGGTGACGAAATTAAACCGCGCATCAATAAAGAGCATACCTGGTATCAGGTCTATCTACCCTCAACAAAGCATCATACCCATGGTGTCCGAAACGCGATATCTGTATGGCTGGACGAACTGGAAGCATTTGGATTACGCTCCTTCGAGAAAAAGATTCCCACTATAATCTTCGAACAACCAGAAGAGCAAATTGCACTATTTTTACGCCATCTATGGGCAACCGATGGCAGTATTCAGCTTATCAAAGGCAAAAAGATACGCCCCATAGCTTATTATGCATCCAGTAGCCAGCAGCTTGCCCAGGAAGTTCAAACTCTCCTTCTTCGTCTGGGGATCAATGCGCGGTTACGGCTAGTCTCTCAAAATGGCAAAGGGCGAGATCAATATAATATCATTCTCACAGGAAAACCAGATTTACTCAGATTTATCCGGAAAATTGGTGCAGTTGGCGCATATCAGAAAACTCGACTCCAGGAAATTGTTGATTACTTAGAACTACATACCAGCAACCCAAATCTTGACGTCATTCCTAAAGATGCCTGGCGAAAATATGCTGTGCCTGCCATGCAGGCACTTGGCATGACCACACGTCAAATGCAATCAGAAATGGGGGGGGCATATTCTGGCACGGGATTATATAAAGCCAATTTAAGCCGCGAACGGAGCAAAAAAGTAGCTGCAATTGTGCAATCTCGCGAACTGATGATCTTATCCCAAAGCAATATCTACTGGGACAAGATTGTCTCAATCGAGCCAGATGGCGAGGAAGAGGTTTATGATTTGACAGTCCCTGATCATCATAATTTTGTCGCCAATAATATTATCGTACATAACTCCCTCGAACAGGACGCCGATATCGTTATGTTCATCTATAGGCCCGACCAATACGAGAAGGATACCCAGAAACAAAACGTGGCCGAGATCATTGTGGCCAAACATCGAAATGGGCCGGTTGGCTCGGTCGAGTTGATCTTCCGCCCGAATTTGGCAAAATTTGAAAATGCAGCCACGCGTCGTGTGAGTTTCAACGAGTAAAATGACCTTCAAGGGCTTCTCCGGTAAAGAGAATTTCACCCAAATCCCCAACGAGTTTTTTCAGGAGTTGCTTGATCAAATCGACGACCTGAACGAACTCAAGGTGATCCTCTACGCTTTGTGGCGTGTCGCCAATATGGAAGGGACGGCACATCCCCTCTGGGAGCGGGATTTTGCCGAGGGGCTGGATGCGGCAGATATTTCTTCGGGATTGGAAAAATGTATTTTGCGCGGAAGCCTGCTCAAGGTCACGGTCAATGCGGAGGAGATCTACTTCCTCAACTCCCCACGTGGAAAGGCTGCCGCCGAATCCGCCCGTGCTGGAGACTGGATTCCGTCAAAAGGAAGTTCTGCTCCGCCTTTGTCACGTCCGAATATCTATCAACTTTATGAGGAAAATATTGGCCCACTGACACCGCTTCTGGCAGATACTTTGAAAGATGCGGAAGATGAACATCCTGCGGAAAGAATAGAGGAAGCGATTGCGCTGGCGGTAAAAGCGAACGCCCGCAAGTGGAGTTATGTGGAAGCCATTTTGACACGCTGGAAAGAAGAAGGCTATGGCAAAAAGCAAGATCGAAAAAACGATTCAGAAAATCGCGACCGGTACATCCAGGGCGACTACGCCGATTTTATCGAGTAGCCACGACCTGCCCGGTGACCCGAACTGCAAGTTTTGCGGCGGAATGGGATATCTGCGCACGGATGTAGAACCTGGCCATCCTGATTTTGGCAAGCTGGAGATTTGCACCTGTCGCACCCATGATGTCTCCGAGCAGGTCCGCCAGCGCCTTTTCTCTCTCAGCCATTTGGATGAACTAAAAGACCTGACCTTTGAAAGCTTCCTGCCGCGTGGGCGGAAAGGCGTTGGCAATTTACACGCAACATCAATTGAAATGGCTTTTAATCAATCAAACGTCTATGCGAAATCACTGAATGGCTGGCTCCTACTGCAAGGGGCTTATGGCTGTGGAAAAACGCATCTGGCCGCAGCGATCGCCAACTTTGCTGTCAGTATGGGAGTCCCAACACTCTTCTTAACAGTTCCCGACTTGCTGGATATGTTGCGCTTCTCTTATAGCGCCAAAGACACAACCTTTGAAGCCCGTTTTGACGAGATCCGCAATGCAAAATTGCTCATACTGGATGATTTCGGCACCCAAAATGCGACCGAATGGGCGCAGGAAAAACTCTTCCAGATCATCAATTATCGCTATATCAATAAATTATCCCTGGTTGTGACCACCAACCTGAGTCTGAATGAGATCGAAGCCCGCATCCGCTCACGATTACAGGATCCGGAACTGGTCAGCGAAGTGCGCATCAACTCCCCCGACTACCGTCGCCCTACCGACGATATGGGGCATTCTGCGCTTTCTTCCCTTGATTTGCTGGCGAATAAAGCTTTTGGCAATATTGATGAACGGCGCGATGAAGGACTTACGGCCAAGGAAGTTAATAGCCTTGAAAAGGCGCTTAAAGCTGCTCATGGCTTTGCTGAAAAGCCAATAGGTTGGTTAATATTCATGGGCAGCTATGGCTGCGGGAAATCACATCTCGCCGCGGCGATTGCGAATTACCGTGCAGGCCTTGGTGCACCACCGCTCTTCATCATGGTGCCTGATCTGCTCGATCATTTACGTGCAACCTTTAGCCCAAAAAGTGATACCAGCTATGATCGCCGCTTCGACGAAATTCGTACCGCGCCTTTGTTAATTTTGGATGATCTTGGCACACAGTCGATGACGCCCTGGGTGCGAGAGAAACTCTATCAGCTTTTCACTTATCGTTATAATGCCGAACTACCGACCGTTATCACTACCGCAGATACCCTCGATGAGATAGATGAACGCATCCGTTCACGCTTGTTGGATAATCGACTGTGTAAGATCCACGCAATCACTGTACCGGCCTATTATGGGGCGACGAAGAAAAAAACAAGGAAGTAAAATTGAAAAAGAATATTACAAGGCGAGATTTTCTGCGGTTAAGCGCACTGACAGCAGGTGCAGCAACATTGACCTCTTGTGAAAAATGGCTGGTTTCGGTGGGGCTAAAGGAAGAGCGCCCAAACTTTCTGATTATTTATACTGACGATCAACGTTACGATTCAATGTGGCAAATGCCGCGCACGCAAGAATTAATCTTTGACCAGGGGGTAACTTTTAATCATGGCTATATCACTACACCCCTTTGCGGCCCCAGCCGATGCAGTATTTTGACAGGGATGTATGCCCATTCACATAATATACGCGAAAATCAGGATGAGGGTTTTAACGAAACAACCTTCGCCAAATATCTGCAGGATGATGGCTATTACACAGGAATGGTCGGGAAATATCTCAATGAGTGGACTGTTAAGGACAAACCAAAGCCAGAGTTCGAATATTGGCGGGCAATCTCACGAGGTCAAAGCCGCTATAACAACCCGGACATCATGGTTGATGGAGAATGGGTACGTCATCAGGGGCAATATATCACTGATGTTTTTGGGGATTATGTTATCGAATTTATTGAGAAAGCAGAAAGAAAACAAAAACCCTTTTGTCTTTATTTTGCACCCAATGCTCCTCATGCGCCCGCAACCCCCGCAGATGAGGATAAATTTCTTAGCATAGATTTGCCTGAATTTCCGCCCAACTTCAATGAAGAGGATGTCTCAGATAAACCAAATTGGATCCAGGAAAAAGAACCCTTACTTAGCGATGAGGCGATCCACGAGATTAATGAATTTCGCAATGATCAATTACTCACCTTACGCTCGCTAGACCGAAATATTGAGCGCATTATCAATAAATTGAAAGAAGAAGAGCTACTGGATAAAACCGTGATCATCTTTTTATCTGATAATGGAAAGCTTTGGGGGGAGCATCGAATGGCATCAAAAAACTCTTTCTACGAAGAGGCTTCCCGTGTTCCCTTCGCCTTGCGCTATCCCCCGCTCGTACCTACCCCTTATTTGGAAGAAAAACCTGTTTCAAATATTGATATTGCACCCACGCTTTATGATCTCGCCCGAATTCCAATTCCACCTGAGGTAGAAGGAGAATCTCTGGTTCCCCTTCTGCAAACAGGCGATAGTCTGCGCGATGGGGTTTTGATCGAGGGCTGGCCTGGGCGCGGTCATTATGCTGCGTATCATGTTGGCAATTACGTCTACGCAGAAACGGAAGGCGATAAATCTGAATTTTATGATCTTGAAAAGGATCCCTACCAATTATCAAATGGGATTGATCAGCCTGAGTATCAGCCAATCATCGAAAAGCTGAAAAATTCGCTTGACCAAGTACGCGAGAAGTGACCCGATCTCCCCTCCCTTACCACGTACTAGCGAAATCGTAGAACAACAGAACACAACCGGTATTCAGAAAGGAGATCAGGTACCAGAGCGCTCCCTCCGTCCAAAATAATGAGGAGATATTCTAGCGATATTTTAAAAGAAAACAAAATCTGGTCCTTTTTTATCCCGCTTACTGCTCTGATAAATATCCAAGAATGAGTTCTTCAATCTGATCCCGAACCTGGCGAAAGAGATTAAACTTTTCCACCTCTGTTCCGGTCGCTTTTGCAGGATCAAGAAATCCAATATGAACACGTTTTCCTGACCCAAGCCAAATCGGGCAATTTTCCGCCGCATCATCACAAACAGTAATAATATGATCAAAATCCAGATCACGGTATTTATCTGCAGTTTTCGAAACTCCCTCATGCTTAATACCAATCTCGGCCAGCGCCCTGAGCGCCAAAGGGTGTATATACCCTGATGGTTGTGTCCCTGCGCTAAACGCCCGCCATTGATCTCCAAGGCGGGCGTTTATAATAGCTTCTGCCATCTGTGAACGACAGGAATTACCGGTGCACAGAAAAAGCACAGTTTTATGATTATTTATCACTGAGGAAGTGAGGTTTCGTCGTCGCTAATATCGATTTCTTCCATTGACCCTGTGGCAATAAAGATCGTTCGCTCACATATATTTGTAACCCTATCAGCAACACGCTCCAGATTATGCGCTGCCCAAAGCAGCCTGTTTGCACGATCCAAAATTTTTGGAGCTTTGGGATCTTTGATCACAAAAGCAATCAAATCTTCGTATATTTTTGTGTAGAGCGCATCGACCTCATCATCTTCAGCGGGGATAGCGCGTGCAGCATCCAAATCTTCTGTCGTGAAAGCCGTTAACGCGCGATGAAGCATGGAGGCACATTTTTCAGCCATGATGGGTAAATCAACAAGAGGTTTTAGTAAAGGTTGCTCACCAATAAGAATATTAATCTTGGCAATCCCCTTTGCGTAATCTCCCATACGCTCCAGTTCACCTGCCACTTCAAGGATCGATGCGAGGAGGCGCAGGTCATGGGCCATCGGCTGTTGGGTAGCGATGGCGATCATGACCGCGTTCTCAATCTCGAAGCGCTTTTCATTGATCAACTCATCATTATCATAAATGGCATGTGAGCGGGGGATATCTCTTTCTTTTAGCGTTTCAACAGAGCCCAGAATTGCCTGCTCAACCATACTCCCCATTTCAAGAATCCCATCTTTTAGTTTTTGGATTTCGTGTTCAAATGTTTTTCGCATGATATACCTCAATTCGTGTGGAGGCTATTATAACCATTTTTGGAATTAATCCAAAGCAACCCGCATAATTTTCGAAAAGGATTCGGGATCTGGAATGCATTCCGGTCTACTATTGCTAATTTGGTTTAATCTTTTCGTTTTTATCTTTTTCAATTTCTAAATCTTTCAATCCTCGTTCGTAGACTGAAACTTTTCGGGCATATATTTCTTGCATTAGAGGCGAAGAGATCATGAAATCAGCAGAAGAGCGATTATTCGCAACGGGAATATTCCATACCTGTGCGATACGTAAGAGAGCCTTCACATCAGGGTCATGGGGTTGGGGTTAGAGCGGATCCAAAAAAAAGATCAGCATCTCAATTTCCCCTTCCGCAATTTTCGCACCGATCTGCTGGTCGCCGCCTAGTGGGCCGCTTTTTAGTTTTGTGATTGGCAAATCCAATTTTTCTTCTAAAAAGCTTCCTGTTGTTCCCGTTGCATAAAGGTGATGTCGCGCTAATGTCGACTTATTAAAAAGACACCATTCGAGCAAATCCTTCTTTTTGTGGTCATGCGCCACGAGCGCAATTTGTTTCTTTTTCGGTAAAGGGATTGCGTTTACTGATATTTCTATTCCAGTTTTTTTTAGTTAATCTTTAGTTGACTAATTCACTAGTTTAGTTTCTGGTGTGACATAATTATTTTTTAGCCTTACGGAATATTTTACTCAGCCAAATAACCCAAAGACAATGCTACAACAGTTGTCCAGGCCAAGATCTTGAATTCGCCTGCTTTCAAGGCTTGCTCCAACCCATCTTGATTAAGCAATATTATTTCCTGGTCTTCCAGGTCATCGCTGTTTGGAGGTGAGATAAATTTTGCATCCAGCGCCAGAAAAAGATGCATGGTGGCAACGCCGCGATTTGGGTC
>JACNJN010000169.1 GCA_014382535.1 Candidatus Desulfolinea nitratireducens
ATTACGCAAATTACAAGCTCAGTTCCCGGTTCTACCTTTAGGTGCGTAACATGAGTTCATTAAACTTGCTGCGGGCTTGTTCCAGGTGTAATTCATTCTCAGAGACATATTCGACCTGAGCCGCTTCAAACCCCAGTGAACGCCATGTTGCCAGGAAACCTGATTCGTCCTGGCGGGCTTGCAAAAATACGTTCTCGATTTCCAGACTCAACTCACGAATTTGACTGGCTTCTTCTAGTGTGGTCTGAACACTGGTGCGCAGGCTTTGCAGACTCTGATAGCCGATAATCGCAATAACCAGGGCTAAAATCAGGATCAACCCAAACCCTAACACGAGTTGCGATCGAATAGAGCCAAATATTCGATTAGGTCTTGATGGGGTTCCGGATAATGTCATAGTTCAAACCTTTTAATATTTCTAGCTTTCCGTAAACCGGGTTCCATGGTGGGGGACAGGATGTAATTCCCATCCCCCACTATGGTTTAGAATAATCTTTCCGAATTATTCACCATGATTAGCCAGAATTTCGCTCCAGGCGTCGTCATAGACCTGGGTTGCCTCTCCAACATCTGTCAAAAAGAACAACTTGGAAAGCACATCCTCCGAGGGATACAATCCCGGGTCATTGCGATCAGATTCATTGATCAGAGGCAGGGCAGCCTGATTCGGGGTCGCATAGCGGAGATAGTTAGACAAAGCTGCACCTACCTCAGGTTCCAGGAGGTAGTTCATGAACAGTTCGGCATTTTCCTTATGCGGCGCGTTGGCGAGCAGGCAAAAGTTATCAGACCAGATAATAGCGCCTTCACTGGGAATCACATAGCGGATATCCGGGTTGTTTTCCATGAGCTGGAAGATATCACCACTATAATCATGGGCGATATCAAGCTCACCGGCGGCCAAGAGTTCGCTCCCCGTGTCAGGGGCATAGGAGGCAATTTGATCAGCATGCGCCTTCAAAAACTCGGCCGCTTCGTTTATTTCGACTGGGTTGGTAGAATTGGGGCTGTATCCCAGAAAGAGCAATATGGCGCCGAGCGATTCCCGAGGATCGGCAAGCAGCGATAATCGCACTTGCCCCTCGACAGCCAGATCAAACACATCACCCCAGCCATTGATTTCTTTGCCAGTGGCCTGGATGTTATATCCAATCCCCGTAGTACCCCATTGGTAGGGAATGCAGTAGCGGTTCCCAGGGTCAAAGTATGGGTTGATAAAGGTTGGGGCGATATTTTCAAAATTGGGGATATTCGCCCTATCAGGCGCTCCAAACATGGATTCGTTACGCAAATACTCGACAGCGTAGTCCGCAGGAACGACCAGGTCATAATCAACAGGGCCTGCCTCCAGCACTTCGATCAACTCTTCCATGCCCCCGTATTCGGTGTAGTTGACCGTCACGCCGAACTTTTCTTCAAAGTCGGTCAATATGGATTCGTCCATATAATCGCTCCAGTTGTAGACATTAACCACGTTGTCCTGTGGAACCGGGGCAACTTCGGTTGCTGGCTCTGCAGTGGGGGTAGCCGCAGGGGCGCAGGCCGAGACCAGCACAAGGAGTAATATTGGTGCAAATTGAAAAAACTTTGATATGACTTTCATTTTATGGTTCATTTCGATTCTCCTATTCTTGAAATCGGCTGAAATATTGTTGTTAATTGATATCTGTGTATCCGCTCTGCCAAAGTGATCAACTGTGCAACTCTTAATTCTCAGTAATCTTATCGTCAAGGGTGTAGCAAAAATATTATATTGCACATTTTCTATAAGCTACATTTCAAACACCTTACAACAAAAAGTGAAAATTTCTAGAGAAGGAATTCATATTCGGCTATAAATACGGGGTTTTCGGCCAAAAATATCGAATTATTAGTGGGTATTATTTATGGAGGAAATGTGTTCCCTTCAAAGACATGCCATTCCCCATTTTATGAAAACTTTTGTTAAAAAAGAAGCATCTTGTTGGGTAAAAATGCCCTTTAGAATGCTGGCCGCCTCAAATTTCAGGTGCGGTTCCGGGTTAATTTAGAATCTGTACCTGTGGACGGATATCCAGTTCATCGATCAGGGCATTTAGTTCGGCATCTGTCAATTGTCTTCCCAGGCCTGCATAAGCCGTCAGAGCGGCCTCCATCATATTTGTTCCGAAGGAGCGCCCATCATAGCGGGGGGTGGATGTGATCACCTTTTGCACACCGCGTTCCTTGCACAGAGCGACATTTTCATCCGTAGTCGTATTGGTGATAATCGTTTTGCCGCTGATATTTTGGGGCATATATTTTCGCATGAAGAGGAAATCCCCGGCGATCAGATCGCATGCCTCCCAGTATTTTTCATATTTTGGTTCCTGTTCGGCGCCATCGCTGCCGTAGAAAAGCAAGCTCATCGGGAAGTAGCTCACAAATGGCAGCATTATTTTTGCAACGCGCTTGAAGTTTTTCAACCCATAAACAGGGAGCGGAAGGCCCAGTGCTACCATCAGATCGCCAAAGATAACCTGCTCTGTGATTTCGCTGATTGCCGTTGCCAAACCGATCCGATCAATCGCAAGTGGGATGAAAGCCTGGTGAAATTTGGGCATACCTCCAAGCGCTGGTGCGGCTAATTCAAAGATGCGCCGCTCGAGGGTATGCTTGAGCCCGCGACCATCCACGACCGGGGTTTGCTTCACATTTTCTATGAGTTTGAGCGCAGCCCTGAGCGGATACTCTTTCCCCTCCAGCCGGAGATATAAATCCAGACCGCCCATCCCAAAGGCATCCACTTTTCCGTCCAGTTCTTCGTACATCTCTTTGGCCCTTGCCACATCCCCATCCAGGCCGATTCGCTCAATGACGACGGTCTCATCCTTGAATTTGACCTCTACCTTTTTATCGCGGCTGGAACTCCCCAAGCTGATGCTGAGAGCATATTTCATTTTCATCCTCCTGAGCTCCTCCCCTAATTTTCGCTAATTAAATTTGGGGGAGGCTGGGTGGGGGTGATTATTTGAATTTCCTTCTTTTCTCTATTTTACCTGAATCTGGTGCGTGGGTATAATGGAGCCTTCAAAACAATTATAGGAGCTATATGGACGCATCCTTTCTTTTGGTCGGTGGCGTAATTTTTCTCTCTGCATTCACGCAGGGGCTTTCCGGGTTTGGGGTTGCATTGGTTTCGATGGCCTTGCTTCCGGGCTTGATCGGGATCAGAGCTTCGATTGCCCTGGTGGCGTTGGTTGGCTTTGTTGTGGACCTTGGCGTTTTAATCCGCTATTGGCGTTCCTTACAATTTCAAAAAATCTTGCCCCTGATATTGGCCTCTTTTATCGGTGTCCCGATTGGCATTATCGTTCTCCGTCGCCTCGATGAAGGCATCACCCTTGCAATCCTGGGAGGTATCCTTGCCGGATACGCCCTCTACGCTCTTTCAGGATTACGTCTTCCCGAACTAAAGGGGCGTGCCTGGGCATATGGGGCGGGTTTTATTGGCGGCTTGCTGGGAGGGGCGTATAATACCCCCGGACCTCCGATCATCATGTATGCAAGTTGTAAAAAATGGCCGCCAAAAGTATTTAAAGGAAATCTCCAATCTTTTTTCCTGCAAAACAGCGTCATTGTATTGATAGGGCATTGGTTGAGCGGTAACTTCACCGCTGATATTTGGGCCCTTTTTTGGCGCGGTCTCCCCTGGCTTTTGGCGGGGATGCTTGCCGGCTTGAGCATGGATCGCTGGATTAATCCTGAACTTTTTCGCAAAGTCATTTTGATTTTACTTGTGGTGATGGGAATTCGTTTGATTTTTTGAGATGATGAAAAAAAAGCGTTTGATCTACCTTGGTTTACTCCTCTTCCTCCTTATTTTGATAGGACTGTATCTGTCAGGCCGCCCCTTGCCGATTGAGGTTAAAGAAGAGCTATATGATGGAATTGTCTACAGACGCAAGGTTCACTATGAACCACGTCTGTGGATCGCACATATCATCACCATTGATTTGCATACCGAGGGGATTAATTTTATCGTTACACCTCCTGATTTTACCGAGAAGGATGACGAACATCCCCTCAGGGCGCGAACGACCTCCCGATTTTTGGAGAAATATAATTTGCAGATCGCGGTCAATGGGAGTGAATTTACGCCATGGCATTCCAATTCCTTTTTGGATTATTACCCTCATATGGGAGACCCTGTCACCCCGACAGGGTTTACTGCCTCACGTGGCAAACGCTATACAGAAGGCAACCGCCCAACCTTATATATTGCAAAAGATAATGTGGCTCAATTCGAGCCTCCGCGTGGAAAAGTCTATAACGCGATTTCAGGCAGCCATATGTTGATCGTCGAGGGCGAACATGTAGAGGGGCTTGATTCTGAAATCCCCGCACCCCGCACCGCTTATGGCGTGGATTTTGGCCCGGATCGCCTTGTCATCGTCGTGGTCGATGGGCGTCAACCCTTCTACAGTGAAGGCGCAACGCTCACTCAACTTGCTGATCTGATGATCGATTATGGGGTTTATACTGCGATCAACATGGATGGAGGTGGCTCTTCTACTTTAGTGATCGAAGATGAGAGCGGGAAAGCAAAGGTGCTCAACTCGCCGATAAATAGCTATATCCCTGGGCGTGAACGGCCCGTTGCCAATCATCTTGGGGTTTATGTGGAGCAATAGAGAGAGGGAACCGCGAAGAAGCAAAGAGCACGAAGTTTTTAAGGAGCTATTTAGATTTTGTTTTTCTTCGTGTTCTTCATCCCATTGCGCTTTATTTATTTTTTGGACGGGTAGGGCGATGGAGACGAAAGATTATGAACGACTCGATTGATGCCGTGTTTCATTAATTTCACATTCCAATTTAGCAGAAAGCCGATATTGCTCCTATGTAATTTAAGATATGTGAGCAATTGAGCCATATGTATTGGAAGAATTGCCTCGACAGTTTTATTCTCGATAATGACAAGATCGTCTATGAGCATATCGATACGATACCCGGCATCTATGCGTTGTCCACCATAAATGATTGGAAGCCTTAATTCCGTGAGAACTTTTCGATCGCGTTTTCGTAATTCAAATGCTATGCAATGCTGATATGCAGATTCCAACAACCCAGGCCCAAGTTCTTTATGAACCTTAATCGCACAATCAACAATGTCAGTAGCAACGGACTCAATGTTTTTGCTCATCTTTCCTCTTCTATCTTCGCGTCCTTCGTACCTTCGCAGTTAATCTAAAACGCAATCTCCCCGATCTGTTCAAAATCGATCTCGAAACCTTCTTCCATCTCAGTTTCACCCTCGACCTCGTCCCAATCACCCGCTTTAACGCCGCGGTCGCAATAGGAGCGGTAGGTGCAAAAGCGGCAGGGATGCTCATCTTCGGCCAGCGGAAATTCCTTTGCCTCGTTGATCTCCTTGACGATTTTCTCGATCAACTCCCAATCGCGTTGAAATTTGGAATCGGTATAAACGTATCGTGCCGGCTCATTGGGGAAGTTGGCAAACCAATAGATCATCTCGATTTTCTCGGGGAGGATCGGCGTTCCACCGTTCAAATGACGGCCAGCCTGCACCAGCAGCGCGGAGTAGAGCCGCGTTTGCCAGCGGGCAGCAAGATATTCATCACGCGGGCGCTTTCGGTAGGTTTTCCAGTCGTAGATGATCACTTTCTCGCCGGGTTTGATCGCGATCAAGTCGTATTTGGCGACGAGGCGATGCTCCCCAATCGGTGCAGAAAGCGTATACTCAGGATACAGCGCATAACCATCAAGAGCCGGTGCCTGTTGCTGATAAGCCTCCCACCACCGGTTCAGACTCTCACTTTTTGCTTGTGCCCCCAGTTTTTCTGCGGGCAAACCGATTAGATGTTGCTGTACCATCCGATGAAAAAGAGATCCCTCCTGTTGGTGGCGTTCGTATGCCTGTGTTGGTTCGGTTTCAACCGCGGGCCAGGCCAATTGCTCGATATACCGCAATTGAAAGCGGCGCGGACAATCGTTATAGTCTTGTAAAGATGATTGTGAAAAGGTGAATGGGGAGGGAAGAGTATCCATAAGTCTCAGATCCAAAGTTGTGTTCTAAACCAAGCCAATATATCACCTGGAGAGCCAATCTGAAAGGGAAGTTTTGCTAAACCGGGGTTGTCAAGAAAATGCTCGCAATCATGCGACACAAACCAATCAGGGGCAGCTTGCATTGCCTCTGCAAGAACCTGGGCATCGGGCGCGTAATCCAGGAATGCGTTGGCTTGGGCAAGATATTTTTTTGTGGGTAGATCCCCGATTTTTACTTGGGCGGTATCTAACAATTGTGCCAATAATACGCGTAAATCTGGCGCTTTTCGGAGCAAAACCTGATCTGCTTCTTGCAGAGTGATCTTTCCAACGACGAGCGTCACCACGCCAGCCTCCCCAAGGCGGAATAACATTCTTGCGCCGCCAGTTTCCGAGAATAAAGCCGCGATGATTACGCTGGTGTCCAGAAAGATTTCAGGTTTTCTTTGTTGCATAGTCTTCACGCACTTCACGTAGGGTTAATAGCATTGATTCTAGTGTTTCACCACGCTCCTCCAGTTGAGTGCTGATCTGATTTGCAATTTTATCCACCTGTAATTGTCGCGGAGATAGCAGAAATGAGCCATCACCTAAATCAATTAATGTCAAAGCCTCGCCTTCTGCGAGATTATATTTGCGTCGCAAATCGGCGGGCAAGGTTATTGTCCCCTTTTTGCGGATTTGGAGAGTTGTTGTACTCATATTCTGCTCCTGGATGTCGGAAAATCGGAAATTCTTCCTATATTCTATCACAATACCCTAAAAACTCTTGGTATAATAGCGCCATGTTTTACGCTTTCTGCCTCGGGCAGCCTCCTCTCTTTACAAATATGCGTGGTTCCATTTCCGCGGGGCCTCCTCGAATCGCGCCTGTACGCAGAAAACGCTAGGTTTTTTCTTTTATTTTTTATGCGCCGCAGGTCTCTCCTGCGGCGTTTTTTGTATGTAAATCGTAGTGAGGACTTTAGTCCATTTTTGTGAAGATTGCGACTAAAGTCGCTACTACGCCTACTTTTGAGAATACCTCATGATACAACTTCAACTTTCAAACCTCACCCTTGTTTTGGGTGCAACACATATTTTCGACGATCTGAGCTGGGAGATCCAGCACGGGCAAAAGATCGGTCTGATCGGTGCCAATGGCGCCGGGAAATCATCGCTATATAAACTTATTATTGGCGAGTATGAAGCCGAGCAGGGAGGCTCTCTAACGCGTTCACGCGGATTGACCGTCGGATATTTGGCACAGACCCCGGAATTGGATCTGTCGCAGACGGCGCTTGAATCCGCTTTGGATGGTAATTCCCGTGTGGAAGAGGTGCGGGATGAGTTGGTGCGTGTGGAAGCCAGTTTGGGTGACCCCAAGATTTACGAAAACAACCGCCGACTTGGGCGTGCTGTCGATAAACAGCAATCTCTGCTCGATGAATATGATGCCCTCGGCGGCGATACTTATCCGGCGCGGGTTGAAGAGATGCTGCTAGGGCTGGGACTTCCCTTGGGAGACCTCAGCAAGCCTCTTTCCACGTTGAGTGGCGGGCAGAAGAAACTGGTCGGGTTGGCGCGGCTGCTGCTTCTGCGTCCAGACCTGCTCCTGCTCGACGAACCGGATAATCATCTTGATCTGCCTGGCAAAATCTATCTCGAAAAGCTGATCCGCGAATATGAGGGAACAGTCGTCATCGTCTCGCATGACCGCTACATGCTGGATGCGGTCGTGACACATATCGCCGAACTCGAAGATGGAAAGATAACCGTCTTTGCGGGTGATTACTCGACATTTTCGCTGGATAAAGAGAGACGGCTGGCTCGCCAGGCTGAGATGTTCAAGGTGCAGCAGCGCGAGGTGGGCCGGCTGGAAGCTTCGATTATGCGTTTTGCAATTTGGGCTAAAGTTTATGATAATGAGAAATTTGCGATCAAGGCCCGCTCGATGCAGAAACGACTCGATAAGATGGATAAGATCGACAAACCGATCACCGACCGCCGAAAAATGGATCTAAAGCTGCGTGGTTATAGAGGCTCGAATAAGGTCTTGGAATTGGTCGATGTGCAAAAGTCTTTTGGTGAGCATCGTATTTTCGATAGCCTCGAGGAAACGATTTGGCATGGTGAGAGAGTGGGTTTGATCGGCCCAAACGGGGCAGGGAAGTCGGTCCTCATCCGCATGATCCTGGGTGGGGAGCTGCCTGATCTAGGTGAGATCAAACTAGGCCCGAGTGTGACCGTTGGATATTATGCCCAGGAACATGAAACCCTCGATTTTGAGCAAACGTTAATTGACGCGGTCCGCCTGACTGGGAATATGAGCGATTCCAGAGCGATGGCATTGCTGGTGAAATATCTCTTTACTTACGAGCAGGCTACGCAGAAGATCGGTACCCTTTCAGGTGGGGAACGCAGCCGTTTGCAGTTGGCCCTGGTCGTACTATCCGGGGCGAACTTTCTGCTGCTTGATGAGCCGACCAACAACCTCGATATCGCTTCGGCAGAAACTTTGGAGATGGCCCTCGAGGATTTCGTCGGAACGGTGCTGATCATCTCGCACGACCGCTATTTCCTGGACCGGACAGTGGAACGATTACTGGTCATCGATGATCGTGATCTGGTTGGGTATTTGGGAGGCTATAGCGAATACCTGGAGAAGATCGGGTATAGCTAATTACATAGCGTCTCCTCTGCAATTACCATTGATCTTCTGTTTCAGAGATCGAGGAGTTTATCTGATTTTGATAGAAAATGCGCTCTGGATCGTTCCAGAGCGCATTTTTGTGGGATAAAGTACAAAACAGTTGTATAATAGGGCTAAATGAGATCGAACACTAAAATGGATTGATTTGATTTAATCCCATGGTTCAAAACAAAAGATTCCAGGAGACGTATTATGGCAACTGTAAAAGGACTGATAACTGCGAAAGGTACCGGCACTAATCATACCGTGGCGGATACTGATACTGTACTGAAAGCGCTGGAAATTATGGCCGAAGCCAATATCAGCTCTGTCATGGTGACTGAAAATAAAAAAATAGTTGGCATTTTCACCGAGCGTGATTATGCACGCAAATGCGATCTCAAAGGGCTTTCCGCTAAAGATGTGCTAGTACGGGACCTGATGACCGCTCAAATGCGGACGGTCACCCAGGATACATCGATAGATCAATGTATGAAGTTAATGAAGGAATACCATATCCGCCACTTACCGGTGATCGAAAAGGACACCATGGTTGGCATGGTCTCCTTGCGAGACGTGGCAGAAATGCTCATATCTGATCGGGAGAGCACCATCATCGGGTTGGAGAACTATATTCTCGGCTCAGGTTTCGCTTCGTAAGAATTAATATTCTTGAAAAGACAGGTCATGATTTAGATGCATAAGATAGGGAAAAATTGATATGCGTCTATTGACCATCATGAGCTGCCTCGCTTTTTTTATGGTATGACAATCAAGAGCGGCTTGAAGATGGGTGAAGAAGGCGGTGGGAAACCACAAAAAAAATAAATATCCAAAATTCTTTTTGGTAATTTCCCTGATTTCCTTTGAAACAAATTTAAATTAAT
>JACNJN010000030.1 GCA_014382535.1 Candidatus Desulfolinea nitratireducens
TTATGAGTTCTGAGCATATTAAATTATCTTTATTGATTTAATTATAAAGAAAAAAACATTAGTCCGGTGACCTACTCCAGAGATAGGGGCCTTCAGCCAGGATGCAGGAGATTCTTTCGATCCATTTATGAGAGATTTATCTAAGAAAAGTGAAATTGCCATATTTCTACTATCAAATAGCGTAACCTTACAACATATTAACAATAACTTTTTTCTGCTCAATAATCTCTCAACACCAACATTTTTCCCTATTCCAATAGATGGGAAGTCCACAAGGTTATGGTTATGGAAAAATCGTAATGAAAATAAGTTACCTCAGGCTGGTCTATAAGCCGCATTTTGTCCAGAGATTTGCATCCCTTAGGCGATCATCTATCTGTGCAGCCTACCCGAGACGTAAAGAACGGGCCGCTCACCGTCTCTGCTTGGCCTTGCTTCCGGCGGGGGTTACCTGGCCGCCCACATTACTGCGAACGCCGGTGGTCTCTTACACCACCTTTTCACTATGACCCTCACCCTAGCCCTCTCCCTTAGGGAGAGGGCAGTATGAAGGCTACCTGTTTCTGTGGCCCGAACCGACAGATTTCTCCATCCCGAGATTTCCTCGGCACCGTGCCCTATGAAGTGCGGACTTTCCTCGACCCGGAATAAAATTCTGGGCCGCGATCACCCGACCAGCCTGAGGCCTAAAGATGATACTCTTTTGCGTGCCCAACGTCAACTCCATGGATTTTGCATGCTAATACAGGTTCAGAAAGTTTTTATACGGTAAAATAAGGGAGTCTGGAATATCTACACATCAGGAGCAATTTTGTGAGCCATTGGCCCGATAAATATGTAATTGGTCTAACAGGAAATATCGCCACTGGAAAAAGCGTAGTGCGAAAAATGCTGGAGCATTTGGGTGCTTACAGCATTGATGCTGACTCACTCGCAAATCGCGCAATGGCAAAAGGTGCGCCAGCTTATCAACCAGTTGTTGATATTTTTGGTAGTTGGATATTGGATACTGGAAAGGAAATTGATCGAAAAAAACTTGGACAATTAGTCTTCGGGGCTCCAGATGCCCTGAGGCAGCTCGAAGAAATTGTGCATCCCTATGTTGGGCAAGCCATAGACTTGTTGGTGAAACGTTCAAAGCATGATGTTATCGTCATTGAGGCGATCAAACTCCTTGAAGGCGATCTGGCTTCAAAATGCGATAGCATCTGGGTGGCAAATGCATCAAGGTCTTTGCAGTTGACTCGCTTAATGGAAAAACAAAAGCTAAGCGAAGCTGATGCAAAACAACGAATCCAAGCTCAAGGCGCACAAAAAGATAAGATTGACGCTGCAAATATAGTCATTAATAATACCGGTTCTTTTGAAGATCTTTGGAAGCAGGTCGTCGCTGGATGGGGCGAGATCGCTCTTGATAGCACGGACAATGCCGCTACCGAGATCGTTCGGGAAACAAAAAGAGGAGATTTTTCCGTCCAGCGCGGTCATCCACGAAATTCAGAAGGAATTGCCGAATTAATGACACGCCTGGGTAAAATAAAAATGGATGCCGGCGACGTTATGGCCGCCTTTGGTGAAAAAGCCTTCTTTCTGCTTCAAATGGACGGGAAGCTGGTTGGACTGGCCGGCTGGCAGGTGGAAAATCTCGTCACTCGTACTACTGATCTTTATATCAATGGAGATATTTCTTCAGACGAGGGGCTAAAAGCCCTGGTCGAAGAGATTGAAAAGGCCTCCAAATCTTTGCAGAGCGAAGCGTCACTCCTTTTCCTGAATACCCAATTTGCCGCAGAGGAGGCTGTTTTAAAAAATCTTGGATATGAAAAACGGACTCCCAGGTCACTGGGCATACAAGCCTGGCAAGAAGCGGCAGAAGAAAAACCCGACACCGAAAGTACGCTCTTTTTCAAGCAGCTCCGCATTGATCGGGTTCTCCGCCCAATTTAATCAACTAGTGGGCTGGATATCCAGCCAAAATTTATCTCTCATACTCCTGTGGCCAATTTCCTAAGCGATCTCCTGTTTTTCTTTCAGCGTCTCAACTGGTTAAGCGTTGTAGATATTTTTCTGGTCACATTAATATTTTTTGCCCTCTTATATATTATTCGAGACACGCAAGCAATGATGCTCTTGCGCGGCGTTATCTTATTGGTCGTCTTTGTCATTTTTCTAACCAGTCTATTAAATTTACCTGCTTTTTCATGGCTTATTAACACCACCCTCCCCGCACTGCTTTTGGCAATTCCCGTCATTTTTGCCCCAGAAATCCGCCGCACTTTGGAACGAATAGGTCGTGCTGGCGCGATAATTCCGGCCAATAAACAAAGTACGGAGGTCAAACTGGAGGAAATGGTTCAGGCGCTCATCAGTGCAACCGCGCGTCTCTCTGCCCGCCAACATGGGGCGTTGACCATTCTGCAACGCCTTGATAACCTCGAAGAGTTTGTTGAAACTGGTGTGCGGATGGATACCCTGATTACTCCAGAGGTTTTATTACAGATCTTTTACCCTAACACCCCTCTTCACGATGGCGCTGTTATCATAAGAGATTTTCGGATCGCTGCCGCCTCATGTATTATGCCTCTCTCAGCAAGCGGCATTCTGTCACATTCACCCGAGCGAGAAATGGGTTTACGACACCGGGCAGCCCTCGGTATCTCAGAGGTAAGCGATGCTCTTGCACTGGTTGTCTCTGAAGAAAATGGCGATATTTCCATCGCCCAAAGCGGGCGGATCATCCGTCAACTCAGCTCGGAGCGATTAAAGAATATCCTATTAGCTTTTTATGGCCCCTCGGGACTAATCCGCGGCGCAGGGATGCTTGAACGTTATCTACCATTCCTTTTTAGACGCAAAGAAGAAGAATAATATGCTTCGCTGGCTTGGCAAAAATTTCCGCACTTTTATACTCGCGCTTGTTCTCGCGATTGGCGTTTGGGCTGCAGCAGTTAACGCGGCAGACCCGAATCAGGAGCTCACATATCCAGCCCCGATCCCAATCGAGATTGTGGGCCAAGATACTGGTCTTCTGATCACTAACTCCTATTCGAGGCAGATCGAGTTAACTCTCCGTGCGCCACGCTCGATCTGGGCACAGCTCACCAACAATCAGGATAGCGTCCACGCGATTCTCGATCTTTCTGGCCTCGAAGCCGGAGAATATTCCCTTGAGCCGCAAATACAGGTCAATATTCAGCCAACCAGGATCATTTCTTATTCCCCATCCTCCGTTATCATCGTTTTGGACGAGTTGATCTCACGCAGCTTCCCCATCCAATTGACCATCACAGGGGAGCCCTCGATTGGATATCAGGCGGGAGCTCCCCGCCTAGCTGCCAATGAAGTAACGGTCTCTGGACCAAAATCATTGGTAGATCGTGTGTCAGCAGTCCAAACATCTTTCAGCTTGAGCGAAGCCCGCGAAAATATTGATGAAAGTCTACCACTGGAAGTTGTAGATGAATTCAATCAGGTTGTACGTGGCGTTAATCTTAGTATCGAAAAAATACAGTTGCAAATCCCGGTCAGCCAGCAAGGCGGCTATCGAGATATGGCTGTAAAAGTCGTCGTCATGGGACAGGTTGCCAACCTCTATAGACTCACAAATATTTCTGTCTTTCCCCCGGTGGTGACAGTTTATTCGGCTGATGCCCAGTTGATCAACGAATTGCCTGGCGTACTAGAAACAGAAGCCCTCGATATTAATAATATTAGCGAAGATAGCTCTTCTCGTCTAAAATTGATCCTGCCGGAAGATGTCTCAATTATCGGCGATCAAAGCGTTTTGGCGCAGATCAGTGTGGAGGCCATATTGGGCAGTCTGACTATTTCTGATAAACCACTGGAAATTACCAATCTCGACCCGGCTCTGGCAGCCGAGCTTTCATCGCTAACTGTCGATGTGATCGTCTCCGGACCTTTGCCCATACTCGGCACCCTTAGCAGCAAAGACTTGCGTGTACTCATTGATGCAGAGGGGCTTAAAGTTGGCTCTTACCAGCTTTCTCCTATAATCGAAATCTTGCTCGATAATATTAAAGTTGAAACGATCTTACCGGAAAGCATCGAAATAATAATAAGAAATGCACCCCTCGTCACACCAACTGCACGGCCTTAATTGTAAATTGTGTTCAAAACTTTCCGGATTTAGACAGAATAATTATTTAGAGAAAAACTTATGCCAAAACCTGTTGTCGCTCTTGTAGGACGCCCTAATGTAGGCAAAAGCGCCCTTTTTAACCGCCTCGTGGGCGAACGCCTCGCCATCGTAGATGAAACTCCTGGAACCACCCGCGATCGTATTTTTTCTGAATCAGAATGGAATGGGATATATTTTGATGTGATCGACACAGGCGGAATTGACCCGACTCACGGCGGGAACACCCCTCTTTCGATTGGATCGGCCGACTTTATCGTAGATATTAAATCCCAGGCACAGGTTGCCATCGAAGAAGCAGATGCGGTCCTCTTCCTGACGGATGGTGGCACCGGTATGACACCTCCTGACAGGGAAGTTGCCCAGATATTGCGACGCAGCCAAAAAAAACTGGCTGATGGCAGTTATTGGCCACCCATCTTCCTGGTGGTCAACAAATGCGAAAACGAAGACCGTCGAAATGCAGCGAGCGAATTTTACGAATTAGGGATTGGAGAACCGCTCCCCATTTCTGCTATGCATGGAACAAATGTAGGTGATCTGCTTGATAAAGTTGTTGCCGCTTTTCCTGAGACAGAAGCCGCGATAGACGATTCGGTTAAGATCTCCATCGTTGGGAAACCAAACGCTGGGAAATCCAGCCTGCTCAATAAGCTGGTCGGACAAGAACGTTCCATTGTCAGTCCGATTGCAGGAACAACACGCGATGCAGTTGATACACAATTTGTATATGAGGGCATTCCACTAACCCTGATCGATACCGCAGGCATTCGCCGAAGAGGCAAAATCGATCCTGGCGTAGAAAGATATAGCGTCTTAAGAGCCCATAAAGCAATTGAACGCGCTGATGTAGCTCTGTTATTGATCGATGCCGAGACGGGGATCACATCCCAGGATCTGCATATTGCCGGATTTATTCTTGATGCGTGGAAAAGCACAGTCGTCCTTGTCAATAAATGGGATGCCGTCGAAAAAGACTCCTATACGATGAATTACTATACTGAAAAAATCCTCCACGAACTCAATTTTATGCCCTATGTCCCCTTGCTTTTCATCTCTGCAAAAACAGGACAGCGGGTTGACAAGGTTCTTCCTCTAGCTCTGGAGGTTCAGGAGGCTCGGCTCACACGCATCCCAACCTCCAAGTTGAATAAAATTCTTCGGGAAGCCCAGGATGCACATCCTGCACCTTCGCAAGCTGGGAAGCAGCTAAAAATCTATTATGGCACGCAGGTCCGCTCAGACCCACCAACATTCCTGCTCTACGTCAACGATCCAAAGCTGATGCACTTTACTTATCGGCGTTTTATTGAAAATCGCATTCGCGAAGCGTACGAATTTCTTGGCACTCCGATCAGAGTCGTTTTAAAAGGAAAAAAAGATAAATAATGACAAATTTTACAATTATTTCTCTTCTTCTCATTGGCGCGGCTGTCTTTTTCAGCCTCGCCTTTTTTGGTCTCTTATCGATCAGGGAAAAAGAAAAACGTGCTGCCCGCGTCTCCTTTAGCGGAGCCATTTCAGGGGCGGTATTTTTCTTTTTAGCGGCAGGCATGCCCACGTCTGCGCGCGTGACTATTCTCTCGATTATGGGATCATTGGGATTTGGATTGATCGTTCTCTTTGTCCTTCCAATCGGAAATGTCAACATCCTGAACGATGTTCCCAAAAAACAATTTGACGAAAGAAGGATCATGTTTGCCAGAGCCAATCTCAAAGTTGGTTCACCCGAATATGAAAGCTATTATAAAAACCATCCTGAAGACAAACTGATTGATGACCGAACACGGACGAAACCGGGCCTGCTCTCGCCGCGGGCAAAGTTTTTCGACCCTCTGCTATTTACCGCGCCAGAGGCAAGCTTTGCCCTCACAAGTGCACTTCGAGATGCTGTGGACGGACCGATAGCAGAAACACAATTGACCTTTTCCACTGAAGAGATTAGCTCTTACCTAAAAAAATTGTCGCTTTATTATGGGGCCCTGGATGTAGGGATCACTCACCTGGAGCCTTATCATATTTATTCGCATACCGGACGCGGCGCAGGTATTTATGGCGCACCAATCAGCCTGGATCACACCTTTGCGATTGCACTTACTGTGGAGATGGATCATGAAATGATGGGCGATGCTCCCCATGCTCCGGTCGTGATGGAATCAGCCAAGCAATATGTCGAGAGCGCTCGCGTTGCTGTGCAAATCGCCAGCGTCATTCGTTCACTCGGATATGCCGCCCGCGCCCATATTGATGGAAACTATCAGGTAATTGCCCCTTTGGTTGCTCGCGACGCCGGTTTGGGAGAGTTTGGCCGCATGTCACTACTCATGACTCCCAATGAGGGCCCACGTGTACGTGTGGGCGTGGTAACGACCGATTTGCCATTGATCGCAGACCCACGCTCTAGCGATTCTGCTACGATTGATTTTTGCAATATCTGCAAAAAATGCGCGGATAATTGTCCCAGTCAATCGATTCCATTTGGTCATCAGGAAGAAGTTGATGGTGCATTTCGCTGGCGCATCGAACCTGAGAGCTGCTTTGCCTATTGGAATGTGATCGGCACCGACTGTGGGCGCTGTATGACAGTTTGCCCATTTTCCCACCCCAATAATTCCGCTCACAATCTTGTCCGTTGGGGAATCGCCCGATCAGTTTTTTTTCGTCGGGTTGCTCTGTGGATGGACGATCTTTTTTATGGCCGAGAACCCATTCAGCGCCCTGCACCTGCGTGGACAAGAGGGGTCTCATATTCTCACAAAAAAGAATACTAGATACCCCATCCATTTGATATTCAGAAAATTGGGTATGAACGTCCCGCAGGTTCAAGTCCTTTAGCAACTTGAACCTGCGGGACGTTTTATTTAGCTAAAGACAACGACCTTTAGTGAACATCAACAAAAGCTAACTGAACTCTTCGATATGTTGATTATCACCGGGGAGTTTTTGCAGGCCTGTTTTTGCGAGCCACCAACCATCCAAAAAAGGCAATTCCTGCATAGCTGAAAGCAAGATCGATCAAGGAAAATGTGCGCCGGGGAATATATTGTTGAGAGAGTTCTTCAAGCGTCACGACAAATGCCAGGATGAGACTCACCCTCCAGATTAGGGTGGCAGGTCTACTCCCCGGGAACGATGCGAGGGCTGTCCGATTAAGAAAAAAACAAAGTAGCCCCATGATCAGAAAGTGTCCCGCTTTATCCCCATAGGGAAAATCATAAATCCGAGTGATCGAACGGGGCAAATTGCCGCCATTCGCCAGGATAACGATCAGCAATGCCATGATTACAGTTAGAAATGTAGGCCAGTTTTTTCTCATCAAATTTACAAAAAAGCCCCGAGGCTTTGAATTCGCGTCGGGGCTTTGATCATTCGTATTAAGAATTTACGCTGATTCAGTTTCTGCTTTTTCTGCCTTGCCTTCCTTTCGTGCTTTCCAGGCTTCGACAAAAACAGGCACCAGGGAAATGGCAATAATTGCCAAAATCACTACCGAAAAATTATGTTTGACAATTTCCATATTGCCAAAAAAGTAGCCAGCAAAGGCAAAAAGAGGCACCCAAACCAATCCGCCAAAGACGTTATAAGAGAAGAAGTAGCGGTAAGACATTTGCCCAACACCTGCAACAAAGGGCGCAAAAGTGCGGATAATTGGCACAAACCGCGCCAGGAAGATGGTTTTGCCACCGTGCTTCTCAAAGAAGGCATGGGTTTTATCAAGATATTCCTTCTTGACCCATTTACTCTGGTAGGCTTTTTCACCCAATGAATGACCGATCCAGTAATTGACGGTATCGCCCAGAATGGCGGCAACCATCAATAATGCGACCATCGTGTAGATATTCAAGGTACTCGATGGCAACGCTGCAATTGCTCCGGCAGCGAAGAGAAGTGAATCTCCAGGGAGGAAGGGCATCACGACGAGACCTGTTTCGACAAAGATGACTGCGAAAAGGATCGCATAAGTCCACGTGCCGTATTGAGAAATAATGTCGCTCAGATATACGTCAAGGTGGATAAAGATATCAACAAAAGTTTTTAGTAGTTCCATTATGCACTCTCTTTTTTATATTATTTGCCAGCAATTTAATTCCAGCGAGCGATTATACCGCATATTATCGCTCTTCAATTGTCACACCAAGCAACTGGTCACCCGGTGGCAGAACCTCTCCAAATTGCGGATCGCGGGGCGTAAGTTCCTTAAGAATCTCCATTCCACTGAGAACCTGTCCAAAAATCGTATACTTGCCATCATAAGAGGGCTCAGCGGCATAGGTGATGAAAAATTGGCTTCCATTGGTATCCGGAGCAAGGTTTTTCATTGCCACCACGCCCGGGCGATCAAATGACAGCGAGGGATCGATCTCGTTTTTGAAAAAATAGCCGGGGTTTCCTTGCCCCGTACCGCTGGGATCGCCACTTTCGGCAAAATATTCCGGGAGAACGCGATGAAAGGTATTCCCCGTAAACCAACCTTCCTGCGCAAGAAATATAAAGTTATTTACCGCAATTGGGGCCTGCTGTGGATAAAACTGGATCACTACCTCCCCTTTTTTAAATTTCAGAAAAGCGAGATATTCTTTTGACAGGTCAATAACCTGCGGCGGGCAATTGGTAAACTGTCGGGCTCCCAAGCTGATCAGGCTGATAATCTGCTTCAAACTCCCATAATCTGCAGGGCCTGTATAGATCTGCCCGTTGATCAGCAAAAAGGGCGTCCCTGGTAAACCGGTCTTCTCTCCATCAATGAAAGCCTGTTCCACTTTTTCAATAATTGCCTCACTTTGGATGTCTTCTAAAAACTGCGTTTCATCTATGCCAAGATTTGTCGCTTCGGCGACCAGCCAACGCTCAAATTCATCCATTTCAAGGGATGACCAATAACTTTGCTCCGTGAATAGGAGCGTATGCATATCCCAGAATTTATCCTGTACAGCAGCGGCGTGGGAAGCTTGTGCGGCGAGGCCAGCCTTTTCGTGTCCAGGATTGGTCAAGAGCGGAAAATCACGATAAATAACACGCAGGTCCTGAGGGTATTCTTCTTCGAGTTGCGCCAGCACGGGCGCAAGAGCAGCACAACCTGGTCACTGAAAATCGCCGTATTCGATAATAGTAACCGCCGCGTCCTGGGGTCCGCGCACCATATCGTCTTTAGTAACCGGAGGGAAGAGGGAGGCTTCCTCGGAAGCAGGTGTGGGAATGATCCTGGTCGCGCTGCATTCCGGTGCGGCTGGCGTTGGCGTCTCAGGGAAGATAAGGCGAACTTCCGTTGGCATTGGTGTGGGGGGAGCACTTGAAGAACATGCACTTAAAAAAAATACCGAGATACCGAGAAGGAAAATTGATTTACGCATTTTATTGACCTAAGAATTCAGACTTTAGACTTTAGACTTTAGACTTTAGACTTTAGACTTTAGACTTTAGA
>JACNJN010000126.1 GCA_014382535.1 Candidatus Desulfolinea nitratireducens
GCAAAGGCTTCGCCAGAATTAATCCCAAAGACAGCAATCGCAACGGCAATCGCCAACTCGAAATTGTTACTGGCTGCTGTAAAAGAGAGTGTGGTTGATTTTTTGTATCCCGCGTTGAGTTTATATCCCATCCAAAAGCTGATCAGGAACATGACAACAAAGTAGATCACCAGCGGGATCGCAATCCGCAACACGTCTGTTGGGATGGCTACAATCAAATCGCCTTTCAGGCTGAACATGACCATGATCGTGAAGAGCAAGGCGATCAGGGTGATGGGACTGATCTTGGGAACAAATACTTCGTGATACCACTCATCCCCCTTGCTACGAACAAGGAAGAAACGAGTCAGGAATCCGGCGATAAAGGGAATCCCCAAATAAATGAAGACGCTTTTGGCAATCTCACCGATGGTGATCTCGACCAGGCTCCCCTCCATCCCAAACCAGGTGGGCAGGATGGTGATGAAGACATAGGCATAGACACTATAAAATAGCACCTGAAAGATGCTATTGAACGCCACCAGACCGGCGGCATATTCAGTGTCGCCTTTGGCGAGGTCGTTCCAGACGATGACCATCGCGATGCAGCGTGCCAGACCGATCAGGATCAATCCAACCATATAATGGGGCATATCTCGCAAGAAGATGATCGCCAGCACGAACATCAGGATCGGGCCGATGACCCAGTTCTGCAAAAGGGAGATGCCCAGGATCTTCCAGTTGCGGAAGACATCCCCAAGCTCCTCGTAGCGGACTTTTGCCAGGGGCGGATACATCATCAGGATCAGGCCGATCGCAATGGGGATATTGGTCGTGCCGACAGAGACAGCCTGATTGAATCCCTGCACCCCTGCCGGAAAGAAATAGCCCAGGCCGACACCAATTGCCATTGCCAGGAATATCCACAGGGTAAGAAAACGATCCAGAAAAGACAGGCTTTTGGGTTGCGTATTCACCACAGCTTTATTCATTTTATTCCTCCACCAAATATAAGAAATGACGCATATCGATATGCATTGCCAAAAAAAGTCCCTTTTTTATTTGGCAATCATAATTACTTTTTGATCTGGTGCAAAATCACCCGCCAATTGGCAGCAAGCGTCGGCGATCTTCTCCTGGTTAAGGGAATAGAAAACCTGCTTGCCCTCGCGCCGTGAATCAACCAGCCCCGCCTCGCGCAGAATGCTGAGATGATGAGAAACGGTCGGCTGTGAGACATGCAAGGCCTCGACGATCTCGCCGACGCTGAGCCAATTGCAGCAGCAGAGACTCATGATCTTCTGGCGAGTCTCGTCGGCCAGCGCTTTGGCAAAGATGACAGGGGTATAAGTTATTTTTGACATATAGATAATCTTCTATTTATTCAGTCGCAATACTAATAGATACTTATCTATATGTCAAGAAGAAATTCTATTAGGACTTTCGCTTTCCCTGCTCTAGCTGGATTTGCAATCCAGCGATTCTCTCACAAAGACGGGGATTGCAAATCCCCTTTGAGCATTTTTTAGCCTTTGAAGCGAAAGTCCTATCTATTTAAATTTCTCAAGGATCAAATCGTGGATTTCCCAGCCAAGTTTGCCCGCACACCAGCTCTGGTTGCCGAGAATGATCACATCCAGGTCGCCTTGGGGGTAATAATAAAGCCGACAGCTGACCCCATCTTCTTCTCCGGTATGTCCCCAGCGGACGATCTGTTCATCATCGTCGAGAATAAAATTATTGCCATAACCATATTTCCAGTCGTAGCCACGGAAACGATCTTCGTTTTGGATGACATGCGGCTTTAGCATCTCGGTGGTCATTGCCGGGGAGAGCAACTCCCCCGCACGGAGAGCCTGGGAGAAACGCACCAGATCATCGGCTGAGCAGGTCGCGCCCCCATCAGCCGCGGCAGCGGGCGTGGTGCTGTAGATATTCCTTTGCCAACGGGCAGACCCCTCGTCCGCGTTTGAAGCGGGAACATATCCCTCGGCAACTCGTTCGGCAATCTCTTCCAGCGCAATAAAATCTGCATCCCCCATTCCGGCTTTTTCAAATATATTGGATCGGATGGCATCAAAATATGATAGTCCGGTCAATTTTTGGATGGCAAGCCCAAGCAAAATAAAGCCCGCACCGTTATACTGATGCTTCTCACCAGGGGAAGAAACAGGATTAACATCTGTGAAAAGAGGCAGGTAATCTTCATTTTGGCGGAAGAGGTAAAGGGGATGCTCGCGACAGAGCGCGGCCCAATCTTCCTCCCAATTCCCGGATTCGTCGAACCAATCGGCCATGCCACTCGTCATTGTGAGCATATGCTGGACGGTTGCTTCCGGGGGAATTTTCGTCTTCTCCAGCCCCAAAAGGGAGACCAGCTTTGTCTCGAGGGTCAGTTTTCCAGCCTCGATCAATTGCAACACAGCCACAGCGGTGAACATCTTCGAAACGGAGGCAATCCGAAAACGGGTATCAAGGTGATTCAGAATCTTCCAGGCAAGGTTGGCATACCCGTGTGCAACGTGGAGGAGTTTCTCATCCCCGCGCTGGATCAATACCACACCAGAGAAATCCCCAGCATCACTTTTGGCTGTGAGCAGATCGGTGATATTTTTTTTGAAAGTCATCATTTAATTCCTCTCCACTTTCAAAAAGTTGACCTTAATCTGCCGGCGCGATCACCGGCTCTGGATTCAGTTCTCGATGCGGCTCGACTTTAAATATTTTGAATCCCCATTGGACGGCAGGTCCGATCAGCAGAGCAATAACAACCGTACCCACGCCTGCCGGGCCGCCGATCAGCCACCCCACGGTGACAACCGTGATCTCGATGATCGTGCGCGCCAGGCGCACACTGATCCCCGTTGTGCGTTTGAGGCCCAGCATCAAACTGTCACGCGGGCCGGCGCCAGCGTTCACGCCAATATAGATCGCGCTGGCCATGCCCATCATGACGATGGCAGCAAGCAGCATGGATGCTTGCAATAATAAATTATTCTCCACGGAGGGAGTATATTTTAGAAAAAAATCAAGCCATGGGCCGATACTGAGAATATTTGCGAGCGTACCCCAGCCGATCTGCTCTCGCATCAGCAGTGCTCCGGTCAACACAACAAAGCCGGAGGCGACCGATATGGTCCCGGGGGAAACACTCAGAAGGTACGCAAGTCCCACCTCCAATACACCCCAGGCCCCAGTGCCCAGATTACCCTGGATCATAAATGCAATCGAAAGACCATAGAGGACAAAGCCAATTTGGATACGAAGAAAATCACGCGGGAAAGTATTCCATCTGATAGGTTTAAACATGGTCGTTATCATACCACTGAGAGCACTTAGGGAGGGAGGCCTGCGTTGACAAGCATCGCCAAAGAGGTTAAAAATAGACTGCTGCAGTAGGATTTCGGCTGCAGTATCTCTTTGTAAAGGTCTTGATTTTGTGAATATACTCTCGATAAGCGATGTTATTATCCCATTTCTTCACAGCCCCGAGATCCGCGAAAAAATTTGCGGGGTCGATTTTATCATTGCCTGCGGTGACCTGCCTTATTATTATCAGGAATACATCTTCGAAAAACTGAATGTCCCGCTATATTTTGTGCGCGGCAATCATGATTCACCGATAGAACATAGCGCCGATGGGGATCGGAATGCGCCTCGTGGCGGGATTGATCTGCATCGCCGCATCATCCACCAGGATAACCTTATTCTTGCAGGCGTTGAGGGCTGTATTCTTTATAATAAATGGGGAAGTTTCCAGTATACGCAGGGTGAAATGTGGAGACATGTCCTCAGTCTTGTGCCTGGCCTATTGTTCAACCGCCTGCTCTACGGACGCTATCTCGATGTTTTTGTCAGCCATGCTGCTCCCTGGGGTATCCACGACAAAGCGGATTGGCCGCATCAGGGCGTCAAGGCTTACAACTGGCTCATTCGTGTTTTCAAACCAAAATATCATTTTCATGGCCATAATCATATCTACGAGACCGATACGATCATTCAGACGCAAGTAGGGGATACGCTGGTGATGAATACCTATGGCTATAGACAGCAGGATCTGACTTTCTAACCCCCAACGATCAGCGGCAAATAAATACTGGTCTCGGAGATTTGCGCAACACCTCATCCAGGCTGCTTCCCAGAATTACCTCCGCGACAGGCTTACGGCTATACCCACCCATCAGGATCATATCAATCCCCTCTTCGTCCACAGCTTCCAGGATGGATTCTTCCACTTTTCCATTTTTTTGGATGAATTTTGCGGTGATATTACGGGATTCCAGATAACGCCTTGCCCGGAACGCTGCCCAGAGGGGCCTGCTACCGCTTTCATTCACCGTTAGCACGACAAGAGATGCCCCCCAACGTCCCGCAAAATATGCCGCCATATAGAGGGCTTCATTCGCTTTCGGGCTACTATCATAGGCGATCAAAAAGCGTTCAAGCTTTCGCGAATCAGGGTGGACGGTCAGAATGGGCCGGGGACAACGCTGGATCAGCGACCGTATCCCTGAGCTCAATCGGGATGTGATCTGGGACTCAGGTGGGTGCACCAAATATAAAACCACCAGGTCGCTCCACCGCGCCCGATCATTGATCCTGGAAGCCACCCCACCAACATCAACCGCGAATTCGCCGATCAGTCCGGCATCCTTACAACGGGCCTCGAAACGCTCTGCCAATCCTTTAACGAAATCACTCTCTTTTTCGCTTTCATGCGAAACGATATGTAACCCCATCAGATGCGATTCTTCACGCCTGGCAACTTGAATGGCTTGCTCAAGTGCTTCCCAGCTTTCTTCTTTTCCGTTAAAGGGGACCAGGATATGTCTGAAGAGATGCCCCATATCATGCGTTGCCAACTGACGTTCTCGCCATCTGCCCGGCTGGGGTCCAGGTTCCAGGATGGGGGGCGTTATTGCCGAGATGATTCTCTCAGTAACACGTGTAAGCATTCGCTTAATTCCCCCACCGCGCTGATCCACCAAATCGGCAGCGGCGATATTGGTATCTACAGACCAGCCCAATACCTTATGCAGCTTTTCCTGATGCTCAGCGATCCAGACATATAGGTCGGTTTCTGTACGTTTTGGAAAATCTCGTAGAATACCCCGGCTTTTGATGATTTCAGTCACAGGTGAGTAAATATCATGACACCAGCGGTGAGCCGCATCTTGAATTGATATTTTTTCTCCACTTTTCTCACTGAGAGTTTCCCGATGAAAATCAATATGCTTTTCAAGCACCCTATAACGTCCGGGAGCAGTGATCCCTAAGTCTATATCCGGGCAATTTTCATCAAGGCGAGTATTCGCCAAAAACTCAGCATACTCAGCCTTCAATATAAAATCATTGAGATCCGTTTCAGGAGTCAACGGAACCTTGGTGTGAATTTCTGTTACATATGCGTTTATATGCGTCAATCCCCGTTCTCTTGCGATAGAAACACGATGATTGCCATCCAGCACAAAATAGGCTTCCCCGATCTGGTAAACCTGAATAGGCGGCATTTCATCAAGATCACGAAGGACGGATTTCACTCTCGCCCAACGGGAAGATAAGGCATCTCTGCGGGGCAGAAAATTACGATTGAACTCAGTATAGCGGCCAACACTGCCGATAATGGCTTTGAGAGGGATTGATTCCAACCCGTGAACTTCCTCGCCGCTGGCTTTAAGAGCCTGACGAGCTTCCTCAAATGAAAGCAGCGTATTCGATTGCCCCGTTAGCCAACTGAAAATCTCTTGCAAAGCGGCTTTGCGGCGAGCACGTCTGAAATCATCAAGCGCAATTCTATAGCGAGGAGATTCCTTTTTCATAAGCGTTAGTATAATGTATGAGAGTTACCCTTGCTAAATTTTTTCAGTAATATATTCAAGCGCTTATGATAATTTCCAGCTACTTCTCAAAACCTTAATGACAGGCAGCTGAGACCACCGTCAAGCTTCTGAAATTCAGATACATCTACCTCTCTTATAGAATAACCAGCCTCTTCAATAACTTTCCTTGCTTTTGGAAATCCTTTTGGTAGCAAAACCGTATCATTCACCCAAATACTATTCGCCGCATAACTTTCATCTTCAGCTATCTCCAGGATATTAAATTTTTGAAACTCTTCCTTCGTCAAAAACTCGCCACAAGCGACCAGATTATTATTCTCCAGATAGGCCAACCCCGTCTTTAAATGCAATACTTCTTTCAATGTTACGACAGATCCGCTCAGACCGTATTTTTCCAGGAAAGCGATCACCTGATCAGCCCCGCTCTGATTTGTTCTTTCAGATAAACCAATATAAAAATGCGAACCGACCATCATGATATCGCCGGCTTCAACCGTTCCTGGAGCCTGAACCTTTTCAATATTGGCATAATAATCTTGCAAAACCTTTTTCATCGCAGCAGTTTCTCCCCTTCGTGATGGCGCACCAGGATTGGTAATAATCGCACACTTACTTGTCAGCAAGGCGACATCCTCTACAAATGTAGAATCTGGATATTCTTCATCAGCATCCAATTCCAGGACATCCAGCCCACATTCTTTAAGCGCATTTACATAGTCTGCGTGTTGGACAAGGGCTAGCTCATAATCAGGTAAGCCTAATTCTGCGGTGGTCAATCCATCGATCATGCTTTTTCCTGGTTTTCTTACAATTGCTCTTTTGAACATATTTATTCCTTTATATAAAATAGCTTTCTAAAACAATTTATAGTCCTGGTCCCATTGCTCTGCGTTGGGGTATTGTAGACAAGCTACAACGCAGCGAGAACAAAAGTATTTTGCGTAAGTCCTGCTTTATATATAATAGCTTTCTAAAACAATTTGTTTTGCTGGCATAATCAGCCTGATATGGTTACATTGTATTCAATGCGACGGTTTATAATCTTATCAGCGCAGAATATTTCAGAGGGTTTCGAAAACTATTCTGTGAAATAGTTGACAGATAAGCTTTTCAATTGGATCTATTAAATTGCTCTATTAAAAATGGTTTTCCGTGCCCAGGATATACTGTTTTAATTTTGAATCTTGTTAACTTCTCAATACTGGCATTCGCTGTATCTGATTCGTCCATAATCGAGTTGAGTGAGGGTTCGTCCATATTTTCAAACAGATCTCCACAAAAGAAATCGCCATTAGCAGTCAAGATTCCGATAGAGCCTCTGGAATGCCCGGGAATGGAAATTACTTCCGCATCGAAACCATAGGCAGAGAGATCATCTCCGCCCTCAATCATCAGATCAGGTCTGAATCTTTCTTTTTTGCCAAAACCGGAAAGAACAGGAATTATCTTTCTGATAAGTATATTAGGTTCTTTTCTGTTAAAGAACATATTCCCATACTCAGCCATCCCCGAGTCATCAATATGCATGGCTACTTGAGTACCAAATTTCAGGCTCAGGTAGGCAACATTGCCAGTATGATCAAAATCCCCGTGGGTTAGAATGATCAGCTTGAGATTACCAGGCATGCAGCCCTCGTTCTCAAGCGCTTCTTCAAGTTCAGCTTGTTGATTTGAACTCCCCGTATCGATCAAAATATAGTCAGAATCGTTTTTAAGTAGATAGCAATTGACCCTTCCCAATTTGAAAGGCATCATCAGATCAATTCTTTTGATTTCTGGCATATATTCCTCAATCGCTCTTCCAAGAGGCTGATCAATCCCAATTTACTCCGCTTTGCGAAGTGTAGCATATCATAGCTCCGTAGTATATATTATTTATCCTGTTCCTTCTGATAGATCATGCAAGCATAACCCCAAGCTAAGCTGAACAAGTCTTCCCCGGCCATTTTGAGTCCTCGTTTGGTAATTGAAAGAGTGACAGGGACAGTGTTTGCTACTTTCTCCAGATCGCAAGATGTATCACGAACCGGAGAAAAATGACTTGGATCCTCTGTAAACCCCGCCATGCCAATCACATCAAAGGTATCTTTCCTGATAAGGAGGCCATACCAGCAATTCTTAACACCCAATTTTCACGCCACCTCTGGAGCGCTTCCACGACCTGGTCTGGATTCCAGGCCTCCCCCAGATAGCGCATCATCACCGGATCGCCGAATATCCATATCCAGCTCTTTTGCTCTGGGCTAAATTTTCCCAAGGATGGTGATGGTCCTAGGTTATCCATCCAGTGTATCCGACCAGATTTTTCTTTGCTCATCATATATCTCCTCCTTTTAGACCCAATTCCAAGCATACCAAATTGTAATGCCATTAAAAACCATACTTACAGCCAGCAAAAATTTATCGTAATGGCCCGGATAAGTAGGTAATCCCACCAGATTGAAAAGTAACCAAAATCCGGCTACGATGATATTTGCCCAGCGGTTGATATTCTGAGGCAACACAAGAGAAAACACCACCATCAGGATTGGAATAACCATCAAGACTGCAATACCAAATGACATACCCTGGGTGAACTTCACCCCATCGATTTTCCCAAGGGTAACGTCGCCGGTAAGGATACGCAAAACATCCCCTAAAAGATAGGTGAGCATGACCGCGATCCAGATAATTGAGAGGGTGATATTTACACTTGGCATGATTCATTCTCCTTTTTGACCTAATTCACGTTAGTTGATCTCTTAGCCACTAGTCACTACTCGCCGTCCTCCACTACAGTGACAGTGATGATTACCTTACCCTTGGCATGTCCCTCTCCAAAAAATCGAAAAGCCTCAGCAGTCTCGCTTAGCGGATAACGTCTATCGATAACAGGAATGACCTTGCCAGCTTCGAAAAGCTCTTTCATCACCACCAAATCGTTTTGATTTATTTTTACCGATCCCATATTCCTGATTTGCTTCCCCCCCTTCTTTGACAGCAATGGCCCCAGGATCAGGGATGCGAAGATCTGTTTCATTTTCCCTCCAATACAGACATAAATCCCCTCGGGATTTAATGCTCCTTTATAGTCAGATATTGAATGATATCCGTTCACAGCAATGATCAGATCAAATTGTTGCCCACTCTGAGTGAAATCTTCCTGAGTGTAATCAATGATATGGTCTGCACCGATAGAGCGCACCAATTCTATTTTTCCTGTACTGCAGACAGCAGTGACTTCGGCTCTAAAATATTTGGCAATCTGCACAGCATATGTCCCCACCCCTCCGGACGCGCCAACGATCAATACCTTTTGCCCGGGCTGAATTTCTCCACTATCACGAATTCCCTGTAGGGCAGTCACCCCGGATGTGGGAATTGCCGCTGCCTCCTCAAACGATAGGCTGGCTGGCTTCTTCGTCAGCACATTTTCGGGGGCTGATACATATTCCGCAAAAGCGCCCATCCCAGACTCGGATATATCCCCGAAGACATCATCCCCTGGCTGGAACTGCTTTACATTCACCCCAACCGCTTCCACGCGCCCGGCTACATCTCCTCCGAGAATCGTGATCTTTGGTTTTAGCAGCCCCCCGGGACTCAATCGGACCAGGAAAGGTTTACCGGTCAGAAAATAAAATTCGCCTGTATTTACAGATGCTGCATATATTTTTATCAAGACTTCATTGTCTTTAGGGGTTGGCTTTTCAACCTCTTCAAATTTGAGCACATCGGGT
>JACNJN010000082.1 GCA_014382535.1 Candidatus Desulfolinea nitratireducens
TTACGTTATCTAATAATGCTGAGGAAAAAGCAGTGATAAGAGAAAGGAGGATGAGCACTCGAAAGGGATCCCCTTTTCCTAAGCGAACTGCTTTCAAAGCAATCCACTGAAACACACCAGTTTCTTTTAGGACATTGGCGATGATCATCATGCCAGCCAAGAGGAAAATCACGTTCCAGTCAATCGAATGAAAAGCTTGCTCCTGAGGCAGCACAAAGAGAATCATTGCCAACCCACCCAAAAGCGCCGAAATTGTGCGATGTATTTTTTCGCTGACGATGAAGGCGTATGTTAGTAGAAAAATACTGCCTGCTAACCATAAGGGGTCCATTAGTTCTCCTCTGAAAGGTCAGCATCGTCGTTAATATGGATGAACAACGATAATAATTCTAACAAGTTGATATAACCAACAACCCGGTATAGGTCATCAACTATTGGTAATCCGGACAGTTTATTGTCATGCATTCGTTTGAAAGCTTCTGCAACAGTATCGTCTCGTTTGACCCAAACTGGTGGCGTCATAGCATCTTGAGCTGTAAGTGTGCGCGTCTTCGTAGCATAATCCATTAATTTTTCCAAATCTGTAATCTCGCCAAGGAATTCTTCTGGCAAAATATGAAAAAACAGATCATCTGCTAATACGGCCAGCTTTAATAACCCAATTAAACGCCCATCTTTGGCAACTACTGAGGCTAAATGTACTCTGGGATGCACCAACATGGCTAGTACGACGTCTTCTAATTGGGTGTCAGCAGGCACAATAGTTGGTTCCAGACTCCAAAGAGAATCCACAGATTCTACTAGGGTATCGCGAAGAATAGACCAGTCTGATCGAAGTGATGGTGGGGACACTTCTTGCACAGGTTTGGGAGATGCCTTATACACGCCCAGCGCTTGTGATACTGGCAAGACTAATACCACTCCGCTATTGGGTCGATCAAAACCACCTACAATGCGTTCGGCTTCAGCAATTGCCTGAGCTAATAAATCTTCATCCTCAAAGACTGCCATCAGCGTTCGGGTTTCAACTTCTTTAGTTTCAAAGAGCTTATTGATTGCGCCTAAACCAACTCGACTGAGCCAGTTGCGTGAGGCATGACCACCGGCGCTTTGCAGGATCGTGGTGCCCGGAACACCAATCTCTCGCCAAACCCCCAATAAATCTGGCAATACGCTGGTGTCATTCAAAATAACGAGTAGTAAATTTGACATATTTCTCCTTAGATATCAAATGCATGCATAAAGCTACGCTAGTTACCGTCACCAAGGGTGACGGTAACTGATTTATAAAAAATTTTATAAATCCCTAATGCATTAATAGTTGTAATTATTAGGATATATTCTTTGAGTATGCCCCCTGAGGAAAATAATAGGAAAGTCCCACATGTGAAAATCCAATCACGAAAATCGCAATACCTATTGCTACTGTAAGTTGAGCAGGATTGTGCAAAGTATCGCGGGGCCAGAGCACTAGTGATGGAAATAATAATAAGGCGATTCGTGCTCCCGCCATCCAATAAGCCTGCTCCTTATGAAAAGCGGCTATATTCCACTTACGTCCTAACCAGGTGATGATCAATCCAAGGAAGGTTCCTGCGATTACCTCAATAAATAAAAGCGTTGATACAGGTTGGTGGGCTTGCCAACCTAACAACAGGAATAATCCCAGAACAAAGCTGAAGCCGGTCCAGGAGTTCAATGGAGCCGGTAGTTTTTTTACACGATAGGCTAATTGGCGATTTTGATTTAGCCATACAAAAACCATTACGCTAATCAAGGCTGCCGTTACCGCTGATACCCCAATGAAATACGAGAACCAGTAAGCTATATAAACCTGCCCGATACTGATCCAGGGGTGAAGTTGGGGCGAAATCATTCGGAGCAAATATACACTGAATAAAGCGGTCCCAACTCCGATAAATGCGCCGCTGAATACCCCTCCTAGATAAAAATTGGGAGATTGGATGGCTGCCTCCGCCTCTGTTAGCAAAAAGATCAGCGTCAGCGTTCCCATCTGGCTCAAATAGCTCGCCCCAGCCTCAGGTTCGCCAGCTCTCCAGATCATGCTGGCGATAATTATGCCAAAAAGAAAAGCACCAGACCAGTTTAAGACACCGACAAGCCAAAGGGCAAAACTAAAGATCAGCACTGTAATCCCCCAAAAGATAGTACTGCCCCAACCTCGCCAATTCGAGTTGATAATCCTGCGGATGTTTTGCCATAAGAGCAATGGAATAACAATCCCCAAAATTATCTCCCAGGGTATGGATATCTGACGAGCCGGTGGCAAGAATACAAGCAGAACGCCAACTAGAATTACCAATGTAGCCCATCGTTGTCGCGGGGGTTTGGCGTTGAGAATTCCACTCAGTAATAAAATGATAAAGATGGTATGTTCGAATTCGATCATAATTTGATCCTTTTTATTTTGCTGTGCCATCAACCAAGGTGGCTTTTTTTATTTCAACCTCGGCGATGCGCAGATTTTCACGTTTTCGAACTATAAATGTATAACCGGATCTTTGAATCTGATCCCCTTCAACCGGTATGAAACCCAATTCTTTCATAATAAATCCGGCAATCGTTTTGTATTGTCCTTTTGAGTGGAATTTAACCTTTAACAAATCGCTAATTTCAAGAATCGAGGTCTGACCAGGTACGAGCCATTCACCTTCAGACTCTTGCACAGAAGAGTGAGAAACAGGGCTATGTTCGTCTTCGATCTCCCCGACGATTTCTTCTAGCAGGTCTTCAAGAGTTAGCAATCCATGTGTCCCTCCAAATTCATCTACCACTATCGCTATTTGGCTACCTGTTTCTGTCAGGATTTCAAAGGCTCCAGGAAGTGAGGAATTGCTGGGGATGAAATGAATTGGGCGATAATATTGACCAAGATTAACATTATCACTTTTTAATATTATATCTTTAATATGTACAAAACCAATGACCTGATCAATATTATCCCGGTAAACAGGGAAACGAGAATAACCAATACGCTTGGCAACTTCAAGAGCAACATGCGTAGATATTTTTTCTTCAAATGCAACGATTGCCGTCCGAGGCGTCATTACATCATATAAGCGACTTGTAGTGTAATGAAAGATACTATTAATCAACCTCTCTTCTGTTGAGTGAATTACGCCCTCTGCGACTCCTTGCTTTGCAAGTAGTTCGATTTCTTCTGAGCTGGTAGACGGATTTTGTATGTCAGTGCTACCGATGAGTTTTAATACTGCCTCACTTGAGAAAGAAAGCATGCGCATGGGTAGATGGGTGAGACGAGAAAGAATTTTAAGGGGAGTGGTAATTGCCATCGCAATAGCTTCTGCATTTCGCAAGGCCAGGTGTTTGGGCACTAATTCGCCAAAAACAAGGGTTAAAAAGGTAATAGAGATGATCACTAATCCCAATGCCAAGCTATCTGAGTATGGTGCTAGTTCTTGAACTCGGGCGATCAATGGGGAGAGCATCTGAACTAACCTGGCTCCACCAACGGCTGAAGCAGCTGTTCCCACCAGAGTAATACCAATTTGCACGGTAGCCAGAAAATCTCCTGGTTGATCTTGGATAGCCAATACTTGAGTGGCCCTGTCATCACCATCTTCTGCCATTATTTCAAGACGTGTTCCGCGTGCAGTTACCAACGCCATTTCCATCGCAACGAAAAAACCATTTGCCAAGATTAATACACCGATAAAAACCATTACAGATAACATCAACCTACTTAGAAAGTAAAGCAAAAGCCTGCAAGACCAAAGCCAACTTGTCCTGGCGTGATAGCAACCTATTGCGGGCAATTCGCAGTGTGCCGATGGCCTGGTAAAACCTGGCTCGATACGCAAAGCTCACTGTATCCCAGTTCGAAGACATCTGATTGCAATACGCGGCAGCCAAAGCATTGGAAATATCCACGCCCTCGGTAAAATTGCCTCCATATTGAATGACGCTATGAGTTACGTCAGCCATCAGGCGTCCCAAATCGGCTGCCGGGTCTGCTCTTTCACTACGTTCCCAATCAATGGCTACAACACCACCTTCGGGGGGGAAAATAAAATTGGATGTAGTCGCGTCCCCATGATTTTGGGTTGGTTGGTAATCCCACATTATGGGATCCGTGACCCACTTTTCTATGAGATCCCCTAATCCACTTTGGACGCTGGGACAATTTTGGAGTACACCCTGTTTTGTCAGATTATCGACCAGTTCATATGCGTAATCTGCCGCTTGCCCGAAATCAGACATAGGTTTAGGCTTGGTTCCCTTCCCATGCAGTTTCGCAAAAAAAACGGCTGTAGCTTCGATAACACGAAGCAATTCGCCAGGTTGGCTACGCCGAACAGCTATTTTGTCTTCCAGTGTAAGACCCTCTACAAATTCTAAAAATAAAATGCCTTTCCATAACCCCAGCGGTTGAACAGATCGGAACTCAAGATTAAATCCTAAATTTTCCCAGACTTGCTGCGTTAGTCGATGCTCACGCTCTGCGTGCCGGTTGGCATCTTTATCCTTTTTGGGCGCATGAAATTTGGCGACAATTTTCCAGTCAGTTACTCTTTCACGGTATACATACGCAGAGCGGGAAAAACGGGCTACCTGCCAACTTTGGGAGGCAACTTCCTCTTCCAAGAAAGAAGCGGTTATATAATCCGTGATTGGGTCAGGGTTGGGCAAGGAAAGCCAGTCGCCAGCCTGATTATCGCCAGGGATTATGGGCGGGGATAAGAGAGTTGTCGGAGAATCTATCAAAATAGCATTCACTTGGGTTCTCCAGAAATCTTTTCAGTGGAGTAAGTTTGTCTTAGTTTGATAGGGTTGGCTGCTTTTTTTGCACTGACACGCAGATTGATCATTTCCACGAAGATGGAAAAACCCATCGCAAAATAAATATAGCCTTTAGAGATAGGCTGGTGCAGCCCCTCCATAATTAATGCCATGCCGATTAGCAAGAGAAAGCTGAGAGCCAGAATTTTTATTGTTGGTCGTCGGTTCACAAAATTACTAATCGCTTCTGCTGAAACAAGCATAATGATCACAGCAACTACTACAGCAGCGATCATCACCCCAATCTCTTCTACCATGCCAACTGCGGTGATGACGGAGTCAAGTGAAAAGACAATATCCAGTAGAAGGATTTGGATAATGACACTGCCAAAAGATGGCGAAATCCGTTTATTGGCGTGACCCTCCGCGCCCTCCAGTTTGTCGTGGATTTCACGTGTGCTCTTCGCCAGTAAGAATAAACCGCCTCCAATCAAAATAAAATCACGACCCGATACGGCTCTCCCGAAGATGGTGAAGATGGGTGCGGTCAGCCCAATAATCCAGGCTAAAGAAAGAAGTAACGCGATACGCGTTATCAAAGCAAGAGAGAGACCGACTTGTCTTGCTCTTGCTTGCTGATTTTCAGGCAGTTTTTCCGCCAAGATACTGATAAAAACCACATTATCAATGCCTAAAACAATTTCAAGAACAGTGAGCGTGATAAGCCCTATCCAGATTTCGGGATTTGTCAGCCATTCCATTTAACTTTTCTCCTGTTCACGAACCATATAAAGCAGATTGTCTTCCACCCTATATAATATGGGTGCCACCTGAATGCCTGGATAGAGCAAACGTAAGCGCTTTGCTTCGCTCAAAACAAAGTCAATCTCATTTCTGATTTCAAAACTGGGTGCAAAGCGCATGAAATGTTCTTCTGCCCTGCCTTTTTCCCACCCAGTTTTCTTTACAAGCCCGCTTATAAATTTTTCTTTCTTAGCAGCCAAACCAACCATGCCGCAATTATTATGTCCGACGAGCGCGATTGAACTCACTCCGCCGACAGCGATAGCATAAGAAACCTTAAATTCACTCTGGCTCAGATTACCTCCACCCGAACGAATGATATAAGCAAAATTGTCGGGTATTCGCAATCGTTTGCGGTTATCCATACACATGCCAATCAACAGATGCGCTTGCGTGTAAATGTCGAGAGGACGATTAAGATTATGGTATTCCAACATAAGCCCAATTGGGGTGTTTTGGTATTCTGGCGCAATATCATCTAATGTGGATACGGAAATAAGTCGGTTCATAGGTCAGGGAAAAAGTGGGAAGAAAATCGGTAAAGAAATCATGGTGACGATGAACAGGAAAAGAGTCAGTAATGCACCCACCCGGGCATAATCGAAGAATTTATAACCTCCAGGGCCGAAAACCAAAACGTTGGCCTTATGACCCACTGGCGTCAGGAAACTGGTTGCCGCCCCGATGACGACAGCCAGGGTAAATGTCAGGTGATTGACACCCAGGCTCATGGCCGTATCCAGCGCGATTGGAACCACCAGCACTATCGCCGCGGCATTGGACATGGGTTGGGTGATTAAAGCAGCCAGCAAATATATCCCAGCCAAGGCTGCCAGCGGACCCATGCTGCCAATGGTGTTCAACATCAGGTCGGCGATGTATTGGGCTGTTCCGGTGGTTTCCATAGCTGCCCCCAAAGGCAACATACCCGCCACCAGAAAAACCGTACGCCAGTCGATGCTGGCGTAGGCCTCGTCCATGCTCAGGCAGCGGGAAATAACCATCCCAACCGCACCCATCACCATTGCAAGAGAGATGTCTATGCCTGCAAATAAGACCAAGCCAATTACGAGCAGCATCAATCCAACTGCGATGGGCATCTTGCGGCGACGGTCTTCAGGGATATTGAGCGGCTCTAAGACCAAAAAATCGTTCTTCGATTGCAAAGCAGATGCGCGGCGGCGCGGACCCTGGAGTATTAAGTCGTCGCCAAATTTCAAATCTAAATCACTCAAACGTTCAGTGATAATCTTGCCTTGCCGTCGAATCGCTAGTGCCGTAAAACCGTAGCGCTCGCGTAAATTCAACGAACGCAGACTGCGATTTTCCACAGATGAACGCGGTGCCAGAGTTGCTTCCACAATGCCAATCTCTATTTCGCTAAGTTTGTCCAACTCAGCATGTTCTTTGTTTATATTAGCAATTTCCAGCCCTAATTCTTTTCTTGCGCGCAATAGGTTTTCGGTGGAACCTTCGATCAATAGAATATCATCCGGTTGGATAAGCGTATCGCGCTCCAATTTCGTGATGGTTTTACTGCCCCGCACCATAGCAATGACCGTCAAGTCGAAATCCGCGCCCAATTTAGATTCCAGCAAGGTACAGCCGGCCAGTTTTCCATCCGGTAAGACGCGCACTTCACCAATATATTTGCGCAACTCCCCTTTTACCTGGGCATCACCTGGTGGTTGTCGGACTGGAAGAACGTGTCTTCCAATGACAATCATATAGAGAACACCCGTGGCTAAAACAACCACTCCAATAGGCATAAAATCAAAGAAACCAAAGGTAGGCAGGCCTTTTTCAGCCAAGATGCTGGTTGCCAGAATATTGGCAGGGGTGCCGATCAGGGTGATTGTGCCCCCCAACAGGGATGAGAACGAAAGCGGGATCAAGAGCTTTGAGACCGGAATTTTGGTCTGCTTCGCCACGCTAACAACAGCCGGTAACAACATCGCGGTGGCCCCAACATTGTTCATGAAAGCGGACATCAGGCCGCAGGTTAACATGATGACTGTGATCAGGCGGATTTCACTATTCCCAGAGAGTCGCAAAATGAACTTTCCCAGAATATCGGCAACACCGGTCTTGAACAAGCCCCCTGAGACGATATATACTGCCCACACGGTAATGACTGCCGAATTAGAAAACCCTGCAAAGACCTCCTTGGGACCGACCAGACCTGTCAATCCAAGGGTGATGAGCACAAGCAGGGCGACAACATCCACGCGCAATTTTTCGGTGCCAAACACGATCAAAGCGCCAGCGATGATGGCTAAAGTGAGGGCAATTTCAGAAGTCATGGATTTTGTCCTATATGCGCTCTTACTAGAATGGCTAGAATAACCAGGATGAGTGGGTTTTCTTGTGTCAAATACTTATCCCTGGGACAGATAGAACCCAATAGCGAAAAAAATGCTCCACTGCCTTGTCATATGACCTTATCAAAAAAATATCCATCAGAAAAGAAGAATACCTGATATGCTCCCAAGCGTCCTTATGGTAACCTAAAAACAACCTAAAGTTTACCTTAAGGTTATTTTTAGGACTTGGATTCAACTTGTAAGAGCAACAGATTGATGTTCAAAGAATACCTCATAAGGCGTCCTAAAATCAAGGCATTTTCGCGGGCGTAGACATCTCCCTGTTCAGGATGCGAATCTGTTTGGGTGTGGCACTCAAGCCTAAATCACACCCTCCGCTCCGCTGCGAACGCAGGGGTGCGACACGGTTTTTTATCACTCCATCAACTCTTTGGATAAAATTGGTAAGCAGATTGTGAAGGAGCTTCCCTCTCCCGGAACACTTTCAAATTCTAAGCGACCTTGATGAGCTGCTACTAAATCATGGGCAATGCTCAATCCCAGGCCCATCCCTTGAGGAAATCGAGTTTCCCTGCGTCCATGAAAAAATGGGGTAAACACAAAGCCCTGATCTTCAGTTGGAATACCAAAACCTGTATCCTCTACTTGGATCCAGACTTCATTAGCCTGGACACCAGCCCCTACGATAATCGTGCCTCCCGGTGATGTAAATTTAATGGCATTATTTACAAGGTTTCCAATAGCCTGCGCTAGTCGTTCAGGGTCTATCTTCATCATGGGTAACTCATCTGAAATATTGCTCTGCCAATGTAATCCTTTGGCACGGGCGACCTCACGTTGCGTATGAAAGAGATTGGGTAGCCATTTACTTAGGTCTATCAGCCGATATTCCAGCACAAATGAGCCAACAGATTGATCGTATAAGCCGGTTAAATCGTCCAGTAATCGACGAAGAATGCCAAGTTCATCCTCCATCCCAGCCAATAAATCCTGACGCAAAACCTTGTTTTCAATCGCACCTGCTTCCAATGCCTGGACGGCTGGTAATAACGCACCCAAAGGACGACCAATCTCATGCACCAGATTGGCGAGCAACTTTCGGCGGGTGGTTTCAAGGGTGTGCAGACGGGTGACAAGTGCTTTTATTGTTTGAATTAGATCACGAACTTCTTCTGGCCCTTGTTCTTCGGGCAAGTCAACTTCTTTTCCGGCAGCCAGTTGGTGAATTGACTCTGTAATTTCTCGCAATGCACGGCTCATATTCACAGCCAGGAAAAGCGCCAATCCTATCCCGAGAAAGATACCGACTGTCAAAACACCAATAATCACACGTCTGAGTGCTATAAACTGGCCGTATACATCTTTCAAATGATAGGTCATCTGGATCACACCTAGAAGAGAATCAGAATCGTCATGAACAGGGACAAAGACATCCACCACGCTGGCTTCCAGATCACGACTATATGCTGTCTGAATAAGAATACCTTCGGAAAGTAGTTTTTCAAATTTTTGCAAAAATATATCAGTGGGTTTTAGAGAGGGCGCGGTTGAGCCCAAGAAATTTCCCTGCACATCAAAGAGGGAGACATTGGGTCTTAGGATCGGTTCAAGCTTGATAAGATAGTTTTGTGCCTCTTGAGCTTCATCCCAGATATTTGACTGGTGTGCAGTTAGCTCGGCTAATATCTTCGCTTCGTTGGTCAACTCATCGGCAAAACTGTGCAATAGGATGCGCGTTTCCACAACATAATCCAAAGCAAAACCAGTTAGAAAGATAATAATTAGAAGCGGCAGGCTGTGAGTGATGAGTAAACGAGTTCGTAAGGAGCGCATGATCAAACCTCTTGAGGTACAAGCTTGTACCCAACTCCCCGAACTGTCAAAACCCGCTGAGGTCTGTTTGGATTTTTTTCAAGTTTGGTACGCAATGCACGAATATGAACGTAAACCACCTGAGGCTGTCCTACATATTCTATTCCCCAAACTTTTCTCAACAAATCATCCGCAGAAAAAACATGCCCAGGCTGTTGGGCGAGCGTATTGAGCAATTTGAATTCAGTGGGTGTTAGCTCTATGGGTATTCCTTTCAATTTGACTGTATGGGAGCGAGGATCGATATCAATATCGCCGGCTGAAAATGCTTCAGGAGTAGTTATTACTTGTTGCTTTTTGTGCGATCGGCGCAACACAGCTTTGACCCGCGCCAAAAGAACGCTTGTCTCAAAAGGCTTGGTGATGTAATCATCAGCCCCCAGTTCCAAGCCTAATATCTCGTCCAATTCTCGTCGTCGGGCGGTGAGAAAGATTACTGGCACACCAACCTGATCGTTAAAATGGCGTAATGCCTCCAATCCATCCATGCCAGGAAGCCCAATATCCAGCAAAATCAAATCAACAGGTTCTTCACGAGTGAAGATTAGACCATCTTCAGCACTGGCAGCTGTTTGCACATCATAACCTGCTTGCGCTAAATGGAAACTTAAGCTGCGCCGAAATAGGGCATCATCGTCAATAAGTATAATTTTTCCTGGCATTAGTTATTCCTTGAGTGGTTTTCTTGATATTTGTACATCCTCGAAACATTTGAGGCAAAAGTAGCGATTTTATAAAAGACACTTTTCAGAATTATACACTTTGCAATTGTAATTAAATTAACAAAACCTAACGAGCTTAGGTTCATAGAAACGCCAATTTCTCATAAAATAGGAGCTAAAAAGGAAAAAAGCACCTTTTCAGGTGCTTTTTTGAGTAGCGGGGGCAGGACTCGAACCTGCGACCTCCGGGTTATGAGCCCGACGAGCTGCCACTGCTCTACCCCGCATCGCTTAGCCCGCCAATACTACCAGAGTTGAATATCTGTGTCAAGAAAATGTGTTAGCGTGTTAGCGATAAGTAGTAATGTCCTATTTCCGACAAGTTAAAATGTCCCCTTTTGAAAAGGAGATCTTGTTGGATGGAGTTACTAACGATGAGCAAAAAAGAGTTGAGCCGCGTGGAAGTAATGGAGCGGATAAAGGCGAAAAAGATGACCCAGAAAAACGCCTCTGAAGCATTGGGGCTTAGTGTTCGTCATGTTAGGCGTCTGTGGAAAAACTACCAAGCAGAGGGAGCAGTTGGATTGGTGAGCAAAAGACGCGGCATTATTCAACCTGGAGCCAGATCATTCTTCTTGCGGATTGATAAAACGAAAATCGCAATATGCATCACCACGACCAAGCGTCCCGGTGCGCTGCCAGCGAAGGTGGGGAGAAACGCCATCGTAAATTAAATCGTCCAGCCCACAGAAAACGGGGGTTAGTTCAGGTACGCCATATTTGGTCAGAGAATCCAGATAAAAGCAGGCGTGCATATTAAAGACAACTTGCTTTTTACTCACTTCCAGCCATTCGATATCAAATCCTTCTTTTGGAAAGGCACTCTTCATCATTTGCGGCGTTAATTTTTGGATCACCCGGTAGAAAAATGGGAACTGCCCAATAAAGGCCATCCGCTTTCGCCCGATGGTATACATCTCTTCGGTGACCTTACGGGTTAACTCCAGCACATCTTCTGGTGAACTGTGATCCTCTTTCAAAACCAAATACAAAGCCAAGATCGGCAATATATTTTCGCCAAAATGTTTCTCCAAAGCCTTTTGAGGGTATTTTTCACGTTCTCTCTCGATCTTCTTAATTCGGGCGATCACACGCTGATTTACTTCCTCGGCCAGATCAACCGGAAGATTTTTTATCAAGGCAACCTGCATTGCTCTTTGGTTCATATTTATGCCATCTTCACACGTACATCAACTGCAACCACGCCATCTTCCAGTACAGTCAGCGGATTGATTTCGATCTCAGCAATTTCGGGCAGATCATGCGCCAACTGTCCCAGCCGACGGAGCGCATCCACTACTCCAACACGATCAGCAGGGGCAAGATTTCGATAACCCGCCAGCTTGCGTCCCGCCCATGTTTTCCCAAGCATTTTTTCAGCTTCACGTACTGAGAGAGGAGCCAGGGCGAAAGCGACATCTTTCAACCCTTCGACTTCGACACCACCGGAGCCAAACATCATCAGGGCACCGAATTGGGGATCACGGACCGCACCCAGGATGACCTCCTGCCCACCCGAAATCATGCGCTGGATCAGGACGCCCTCCAGGTTCGCGTCTGGACGTTGGGCCTGCACCCGCGCCATGAGCATCTCAAAGTCCTCTGCAATTTCTGCCGCAGAACCGAGATTGAGCAGGATTCCGTTCACGTCCGATTTGTGAGGGATGTCGGGCGAGGCGATCTTCATCACAACCGGAAAACCTAGCTCTTTACCCAGGCGAGCCGCTGATTCTGCGTCAGGCGCAAGTTTAATGGGCGTTGTAGGGATCCCATAGATATTCATTAATCGATCAGCAAATTCCGCCTCCAGCCATGTGCCGGGTTCAGCATCTGCCAAAACCGCCCGTGCTGATGGGGTATCCACATCAGTCAGAAGGGCAACAGATTCATCCATCTCCCTTAAGAATTCTGCCCGTTCAGCCAGTCGGGCCAATGCAGACGCCGCCCTTTCAGGGAAGCGATAATCGGGGATCTTCGCATTCTGAAAAAGTTCTGAAGCCTCTTCGATTTGGGTGCTGCCCATCAGCACCACCAGGACAGGTTTCTCGCTGGCCTGAATGATGGGAATCAGAATTTCAGCAGCCTCACGAGCGGGATACATCGGCGGGGGCGGCAGAATGACAAGGGCGCCATCCACATTATGATCGACAAGGATCACCCGCAGGCACTCTCCATAAATCTCGGCGGAGGCTGAGGCAAGCATATCAACCGGATTATGAACGCTGGCCGCAGAGGGGAGAGTCTCCCCGAGGGCCGCGAGAGTTTTCTTATTGAATTCAGCAAGTTCCAGGCCATTTTGTTCAAGGGCATCCGCTGCGATCACCCCGGGGCCGCCCGCATTCGTCAGAATGGCTATGCGACGCCCTTGCAGAACAGGAGCCCAGGCAAGGGCACGCGCCCAATCAAAGATCTCTTCAGTCGTATCCGCGCGAAAAACGCCCGCTTTTTCAAAGGCGGCATCGAAAGCGGATTCGGCACCCGCCAGGGCACCCGTATGGGATGCAGCTGCACGCTGACCGCTCGCCGATCGACCCACCTTGAGGGCGATGACCGGTTTTACCTTGACAACGCGGCGCGCTTCTTCAATGAAGCGGGCTCCATTGCTGATATTTTCAAGATAAAGGGTAATTACCCTGGTATATTCGTCTTCTGCGACGAGGGGCAAAATATCCGTCTCAGTGACATCCGCCTGATTGCCCAGACTGATCAGACGGGAAAAGGAAAATCCCTCCTCTTTTGACCAATCGATCAACGCGGCGCAAATTGCCCCGGAATGGGAGATAAACGCTATCTCGCCGGGGAGAGGAAAGGGCGGTTGGAGGAAGGTTGTATCCAAAGGCAAATGGGTATCGAGCAAGCCAATGCAATTCGGTCCGATCATCCGGATTCCGTATTCCTTTGCCACCTGCAAAGTTTCGGTTTCGAGGACTGCACCGTCTTCCCCTGTCTCGCGGAAACCGCCCGAAACAAGGATGACCGCCTTAATGCCTCGTTCTCCACAGGCACGCATGGATTCGGACGCATATTTCGCCGGAACGACAACCACAGCGAGGTCAACCGGGTCCGGGACCTCAGCGATTGAAGCGAAAATTTGACGGCTAAAAAGATCGCCTCCTTTTGGGGAAACAAAATAAATCGGGCCAGCGTACCCGCTCTGGGTCAGGTTTCGGGCCACGCCATATCCCAGCTTTTGAGGATGTGAGGAGGCACCGACGACGACGATCCCATTTGGGTTGAAAAAAGGAGTCAGAGAACTATCTGTCATTGGTCAAATTTCAATTTTATACTTTCTAGGTAGAGAGTTTCTAAATTATAACCGCACGGGTGTATTGGAGCACTACAATTTCTACGAGAGTGACTATATTGATGGGTATAGAATAAAAATTCGGGAATTGAAAACCTGTTCCGCAAGGGAATCAATCCCCTTGCTAATTGGCGAAACCCGACTATAGTCGGCTTCAGGAACCCATCCTTTCATTAACATGTCCGCTTAAGCGGCCCACCCTCCCTGCGGTATAATTCCCTCATAAAAAAACAATCGTGTAATTCGTGTTTAAAAATATCTGCCGAACTGGGTAATAAATAATGAAACCAATTTTTCGCCCCTTCCTCGTCCCCACCCTGATCATGTTCACCCTTGGCTGGGGCGGTTTATATCTCATCATCAATTTCACCCTGCCTACCCTCTGGCCTCGCTGGGCATTCTTTTTCCTGACCACTCTCGCCCTGACCGGCACTGCATTACCGATTGTCTATTTTTTCAATCAACGTTTCAATCAAGCCAATTTCCCATCCACAAATATTATTCAGCGACAGGCGCTTTGGGCAGGCGTTTACGGGGCAACCCTGGCCTGGTTACAGCTTGGGCAGGTTGCCAATATCTCTATCGCTATTGGGTTGGCTTTGGGCATAATCGCCATCGAAGCACTCATCCGTTTGCGCGAAAAAAGCCAATGGACTCCCCCTGAAGTCGATTATGACTGATCTGCGCTCCCTCCCCTCTGTAGATAAATTGCTTTCAACGCATACCGCTGCAGAATTGATTGCAGAATATGGGAGACCGCTGGTGCTGGATGCCCTCCGAGCAATATTGGGGGAGATCCGGGCAGCTTATACTGCCGACAACACCAAGCCAATCCCACCAGCCAAAACGCTCCTGAGTTTGGCTGGCTCCCGTTTAACGACCTGGACTGAACCCACACTTTATCCCGTGATCAACGCCACCGGGGTTATCCTGCACACCAATCTGGGGCGCGCACCCCTTAGCTCTGCCACCATCAAAGCGATGGATTCGGTCGCACGCAGCTATTCCACCCTTGAATTTAATATGCAAAACGGGAAACGGGGTTCGCGCCTGATCCATGCTGAATCTGTGATTACACGCATAACCGGAGCCGAAGCGGCGATGGTCGTCAATAATAATGCCTCCGCCGTATTGTTGATCCTCTCTGCCCTCGCCAATCGTCGAAGGGTGGTCATCGCCCGTTCGCAGTTAATCGAAATCGGCGGCGGATTCCGCATCCCCGATGTGATGAAACAATCCGGCGCAAAACTGGTCGAAGTGGGCACAACCAATAAAGTCCATCTCGCTGATTACGAAAATGCGATTAATGAAGAACCGATCAAGTTGGTTATGCTAGCCCATCGCTCCAACTTCAAGATCAGTGGATTTACCGAAGAACCCTCGTTAGATGAAATCACCCGCGTCGCCCATGCAGCCGATCTCCCCGTTGTGGATGATCTTGGCTCCGGAACCTTACTCGACACTGAGCGATTTGGCCTGATCCACGAGCGGACAGTTCAGGAATCCCTCGCCGCAGGCGCAGATATCGTCTGCTTTTCCGGTGATAAATTGCTCGGAGGGCCGCAGGCAGGCATTATCGTTGGGCGTGCTGATCTGATGAATAAGATCAAGAAACATCCCCTGGCCCGCGCCGTGAGGGCAGATAAGGTTGCTCTGGCAGGAATTTCTGCCACATTGACACATTATCTAAAAGACGAAGCTGAGCGTGAGATTCCGATCTGGCGGATGATTTCCAAGCCGCCCAAACAGATCAAAGCCCGCGCTCAAGCTTGGGCGAATCATCTGGGACAAGGCAAAGTCATTCCCGGAGAATCGACCATTGGCGGAGGCAGCTTACCCGGGGAGGTTCTGCCGACCTGGCTCCTGGCCCTCGACGTTCCCAAAGCAGATAATTTCCTCGCAAAATTACGGAAACAAAATCCGCCCGTTATCGCACGCACCGAAAATGATCTCATCCTGCTCGATCCCCGTACCGTGCTGCAAGAGCAGGAAGGGGCCCTGTTGGTGGCATTGAAAAATTCATTAAAGTGACGAGTGAAGAGTGAAGGGTGATTTCTTTTTTCACTTTTCACTTCTCACTTACCCCTATTCATCTTATTATCTAACTCTGGAGATTCATGAAGTCAAACCTCGACAGTCTCATGCAAGACCGCAATCTCGACACCCTGCTTGTTTTGGGAAATACCCAGCATAATAGCCCCATGTATTACCTGACTGGCGGCCACCACGTGGGGGGAGCAACCTTGATCAAGAAAAAGGGAGAGAAACCGATTCTCTTTTACCGCGATATGGAACGCGATGAAGCAGCCAAGACTGGTTTGAAAACTATTTCATACAGCAAATACCCCGAAAAAGAATTGCTGAAAAATTCGGGTGGAGATATGATCAAGTTCTCAGCGTTGCGTTTGCAAAAGATCTTCGCAGACCTCGGCGTGGACTCTGGTCGTGTGGGCGTTTATGGGCATACTGATCTGAGTCATAGCTTCGCGATGTTGTCCCTGATGCAAAAGTACCTGCCTGAGATCACCTTCATTGGGGAATCGGGCACAGATTCAGTATTCCTGAATGCGATGGAAACCAAGGAAGAGGAAGAAGTTGCCCGCATCCGCGAAATGGGACGGATCACGATCGAGGTGGTCGGCATGGTGAAGGAATTCCTGACGAGTCATGCCGTGAGCGAGGATGAAATTCTTTTGCGGACAGATGGCAAGCCGCTTATGATCGGGGAGGTCAAAGGCAAGATCAATCTCTGGCTGGCGGAGCGCGGCGTCGAAAATCCCGAAGGGACGATCTTCGCCATCGGCAGCGATGCAGGTGTCCCCCACTCTGTCGGCAATGCATCCGATCCGATCCGCCTCGGTAGAACGATCATCTTCGATATTTTTCCCTGCGAAGCGGGCGGCGGTTATTTTTACGATTTTACCCGCACCTGGTGCCTCGGCTACGCGCCTGAAGAGGAGCAAAAACTCTACGACCAGGTCCGTGATGTTTACGAAAAGATTATCGACGAGATGGAGATCAATATGCCTTTCAGAGAATTGCAACGCATGACTTGCAAACTCTTTGAAGCCAAGGGGCATCCCTCCCCACTCAACACGGAGGCGCCGCTGGAAGGCTATGTTCACAGTCTGGGGCATGGAGTGGGGGTCAATATTCACGAACGACCCTGGTCAAGCTTGCAATTTAAAGAGGATAACCTGCTCCAAAGAGGCGTGGTTTTCACGATTGAGCCGGGGCTTTACTATCCATCCAAAGGGATGGGCGTCCGCATTGAGAATACCTACTATGCCCGCCCGGACGGCACTTTTGAACGGATTGCGGAGTTCCCCTTTGACCTTGTCCTGGAAATGAAGAGGTAGGATTTCACTGCGAGCAAAGCGTGGCAGTCTTCTTTCACACGATGGAGATTGCTCCACCCTTTTTATTCGGACTGACTTTAGAATGTTCTCTTATGACCATACGAATCCTTGCTATAAAATCTTCCTGCGCCAATGATACAATGGACATTGCAGAGGTAATATCATGAGCGAAAAAGACAAAATCGTCCACATAATTTTAGAACACCATCCTGACGCGCAAGCGATCTATCTCTTTGGCTCCCACGGTACAGCAGAGGAGCGCAAAGACAGTGATGTGGATATTGCTATCCTTCTCCCTCCGCAACAAAAAAATGAGAACGATTCTTTAATATTCAATGATTTGTGTTATGAACTGGAAACTTTGCTCGCTAAAGATGTCGACTTGTCAAATTTACGCCAAGCCCCGACCGTTCTGCAAAAAGAAATCATCGCTGCCGAACGTCGCATCTACTGTGCGGATCAATATGCAGCCGATGAATTTGAAATGCTGACCATCTCTTATTATCAAAGATTGAATGAGGAGAGAGCCGGGATCATCAAGGATGTGTTGGAAGTCGGAAGGATCATTGTCTGATGAACGACATTGTATTGAATAAAAAAGAAAGTATCGAGCGGTGCATTAAACAAATCCAAACGTATTACGCGTTGCCGAGCGAACTCCCCTTTGAAGAAAATCACCTGAAGCAGGATGCAATTGCCATAAATTTACAGCGTGCCTGTGAACAATCAATTGACCTGGCAAACCACACCATCAAAAAACGAAAACTTGGTCTCCCAAAAGAAACCCGTGAGAGTTTTCGTCTGTTGGCGCAAAATGGGATCATTCCCCGAGACCTTGCCAAAAAACTCGAAAATATGGTCGGCTTTCGCAATACACTTGTCCATCAATATCAAGAACTTGATATCCAATTGATGAAGGATGTGATTGAAAAACGCCTGGACGATCTGATTGACTTCACAAACTTTATCATCAAAGAATTCACCTCCTAACACCATGACCATCCGAATCCTCGCCATTGAAACCTCCTGCGATGAGACAGCCGCTGCCGTCCTCGAAGATGGACGCGCGCTTTTGGCCTCCACCGTCGCTTCGCAAATGGAGATGCACGCCCGTTTTGGGGGCGTCTTCCCCGAAGTGGCCTCACGCCAGCATGTGCTCAGCATTACTCCAGTTATTGAGCAAACATTGGCAAAGGCGCATCTCACGCTCAAAGATATAGATGCCATCGCGGTGACGCGCGGCCCCGGGTTGGCTGGCTCGTTGGTTGTCGGCGTAAATGCAGCCAAAGGCCTGGCCCTCGGCAGCGACCGTCCACTCATCGGAGTCAATCACCTTGAGGGACATCTCTATTCAGCTTGGGTACATAAAGCTGAAGATGAGGCACCACCTGAACCAGAATTCCCCCTGATGGCAATCCTCGTTTCAGGCGGACATTCCGAACTCAATCTGATGAGCGATCATTTGCAATATGAACGGCTCGGCGGGACGCTTGATGATGCAGCTGGTGAGGCCTTCGACAAGGTCGCCCGCATGTTGGGATTACCCTATCCCGGCGGGCCGACAATACAGGAGGCCGCAAAGAACGGCGACCCGACCTCCTTCAACTTTCCGCGTTCGTGGCTGGGCAAAAACTGGGATTTCTCATTCAGTGGGCTTAAAACCGCTGTTTTACGTGAGGTCCAAAAGCTATCAAAGGAAGGGAATCTCCCGGTCGCAAATCTGGCTGCCAGTTTCCAGGCCGCCGTTGTGGATGTGGTCTTCACCAAAACGATCAATGCCGCACGGGAATTTGGGGCAAAAGAGATCCTGGTCGCAGGCGGGGTTTCAGCAAATGCCGCCCTGCGCGAGGCATTCCTGGGGCAGGATGAATTCCCGGTCAACATCCCTCCGCTTTCCCTGTGCACCGATAACGCGGCCATGATCGCTGCGGCGGGCTATCAACGCTTTATCAACGGGCAGCGCGATGAGCTTGATCTGGATATTTTACCGACCTGGCCGCTCTCGCAAGTAAGATCCATTGTCTAATTCAAACCACTTTTCACGCAGGGATTTTCTTAAGCTCAGCAGTGCATCTTTTGCCGCCGGGCTGCTTGGGGTTTACACACCTGGCGTCCTGGCAAGGGAAACGGAACCCGAATCTTTCCAGGCCTTTTTTCATGGCAGGCGGGATCAAGCCCAGGTCGCGTTGAGTTACGATGATTGCCATCTGGTGCATATTCTGCAAAACCTGGAAAAACTGCTCAGAGACTATCCGGAAGTCAGAGTCACATTCTTTCCCACCGGTGAGGCTTTGCTCACGACCAACGATAAAGATGCCGGAATTTGGCAACGCTTCCTTGAAGGTGGGCATGAGATCGGCAGCCATACCTTTGACCATGTCAACCCGGATGTGCGCTCAACAGAAAATTTGATGGAAGATCAAGCCAAATGGGTGGGGGCGCTTCACCAGGTGACAGAGAGCCGACCTCCCGTCCGCTTTGCGAGGCCGCCTTATGGTTCATCCAGCCCGACCTATGGCAGGATGTGTGCATCGAAAGGGTTGGTATCAACGATGTGGTCAGCGAGCTGGGGCGGAGAATTGGAACTGGCAAGGAAAAATATGGAGGCGGTCGAAAACGGGGATGTGATCCTGATGCACACCAGCACACAGGATGTTGAAACCAATACGCCCTTTGGTCTGGATTTATTAACAGAACGCGGAATCCGCGCGGTGACACTTTCTGAACTTTATTTTGCCACCGTTAAAGAAACGATCGGCGGAGGGAGTTGTGATACCACTTCATACCACTCCCAAAGTTGCCCTGAGTGAAATGAATAGGATGGGAATTCTCTCATTTGACATTCCCTTCAATTTATGCCATACTTTCCATACGCAGGGAGACCTGCCCAAAATTACCATCCCACAGAAGAGGAGGTGGTGCCCATGAATGACAGTACCAAACTTAGTGCGGCGGCATCCCTCCTCGGTCTTCGATAAGGGAAGCCGCCGCACGCAAAAGAAAAGCCGTCCAGAAATGGGCGGCTTTTCGCTGTTTATTAGAACCCGTTCCTTTGGAAAGAACGGGTTCTTTGTTGGCAAAGATTCTTCCCCCCTCTGGCTCCCCCGTAAGACAGGGGGAGAACCATTCCCCTCCCTGCTGGCGGGGGAGGATAGGTGGGGGTATATTTATTCTTCATCCCCAAAAGAAATGCCCATATCCCGGGCAGTGCGAACGCCATCGCCATATACATCTACACGTTTGGGCACCGCCAAAGCCTCCTCCAGGCTAATATCTCCAACCTCCCCGTTTGACAGAGAAACCATTCGGCCAAAGCCGCCTTTGGCAGCCAGACGGGTTGCAGCTGCGCCATAGCGAGTGGCCAGCCAGCGGTCGAAGGGAGTCGGCGTTCCACCACGCTGGATATGTCCAAGCACAGTGACGCGTGTTTCCTGCTCGGTATTATTTTCGATATAACTCCCAACCAAATGACCGACACCACCAAGCCGGGGAAGGTAAACTGCATCGCCGGAACGAGAAAAAACCTGCTCCCCTTCCTGGGATTTTGCTCCCTCTGAAACAGCCAGAATACTGAAATGACGACCACCTTCAATCCGGCGCATTATTTTCCTGACAACCGCATCATAGTGGAATGGAATCTCCGGGATCAAGATCACATCTGCGCCGCCAGCGACACCGGCGTGCAGGGCGATGAAACCCGCGTCGCGGCCCATCAGCTCGAGAACCATCACCCGATGATGGGATTCTGCAGTCGTATGCAATTTATCTATCGCCTCGGTAGCTGTATCCAGCGCGGTATCAAAACCAAAGGTGACCTCGGTTCCGCCAACATCGTTATCGATCGTTTTGGGCACGCCAATTACAGGAACGCCTTTTGCAAATAATTCCTGTGAGATCTTCAACGTGCCATCACCACCAATTACGATCAAAGCATCCAGTTTGATTTTCTTGATCGCAGCAACGATCTCATCCGAAATATCTTCAACGATCATCACGCCATTGCGAAGAACTTCCCGCGCAAATGGGTTCCCACGATTTGCCGTCCCCAGGATCGTACCCCCTCGCGGGAGGATCCCACGTACCTCATCGCGTCCAAGAGGCAGCAGCCCTTTGGGATTCAAAAAACCGTCGTAACCATCGCGAATTCCAACAACTTGACAATCATAGCTACGGACGGCCGTTTTAACGACTGCTCGAATTACTGCATTCAGCCCTGGCGCATCTCCACCACCTGTCAGCACGCCAATCTTCTTCATCCTGACTCCTATAGCTACCTTTTCATTGCCCTCCGCGCCAACCGATCAGCGCGTTCATTACCGGGATGTCCGGCATGTCCCTTCACCCACATCCATTCTACTGTATGTTTTCCCAGGGCAGCATCAAGCGCCTTCCACAAATCCACATTTGCCAACTTTCCCTTTTTTCGTTTCCAATTACGCGCTTTCCAGGTGGGCATCCACTCGGTGATGCCCCGTTTTAAATATTCAGAATCAGTAAATAGCTCAATTGTAGAGGAGGGTTCAACGGTCAAGAGCGCCTCCAGTGCAGCTTTCAACTCCATGCGATTATTGGTTGTCTCCATTTCGCTTCCCGTGATGACCTTCTCATCCAGCCCCAAATATATGACCGCCGCCCAACCACCTGGGCCGGGATTTGGTTCACAGGAGCCATCAGTATAAATTCTAATCATTTATTATTCCTATTTTTTCAAAACTTCCCCTCACCCTCCGCCCTCTCCCAAAACGGGAGAGGGGACCTTTTAGTCACTTAATGCTCGCGCGGCTTCATTCATCTGTGCCAAAATTGCTGCCACTGAACCTGCCTGCGCATCAACCCGAAAAATATACTCAAACCCATCGCCCAAAAGATAGCGGACTCGATGCCATGAAGGCAGTTTCGGCTGAATTTCGGCCTGTGAGATCAGGTCGACAGCTTCTGCCCATTGGGGATGCCCTTTTTTATATTCGGCCAGCTCATCCAGGGAGGATGCGCGCAGAGGGAAAAGGGCGGTACTCTTCACCCAGCGGGTTTGATTATGGGGCTCAAGCATCCACTTGACGAAAAGCCAGGAGGCCAAGGCCTCAGCATCATCTGTTTCGAGAATGGCGAAGGAAGACCCATACACCACCAGCGCCCCTTTCTTTTCTCCAGGAAAAGGAATCACCGTCCATTCATCGTGGCTGCCCAGGGTCAGAAAGCTCCTTGATATTTCATCAAATTCCTCCATACTGGCGGTGATGAAGAGTGCCGAGCGCCCGGCAAATTGTTCGTAGGGAGTCTCTGCGGTGGATAGCCAGGCACATTGATTGTCATAAAGCTTTTTCAATCCACTAAAGGCATTAATATTTTGGCTGCTGATAAATTGATATTCTTCATTGACAAATGGGCCGCCTTCAAATCCAACCATCCACGAGAGAACACCGCTTGAATCAAAATCTACTATCCAGCCACCTTTGCCATCATTATCAAGGTCATCGTCTGAGCGCATAAATTGATTTGCGGCACAAGCCTGTTCTTCAAATTCTTCAAACTTTAGAGGGGGCGCATCAAAGCCAAGTTCTTCACCCCAGGATTGGTTATAGATGAGAAATTGTGACGTCCGTTGAGCGGGGAGTGCCAGCCATGTTGTTTCGCGTTGATCTTGTTCAATGAAGATACGAGGGAAATCGGCTTGCTCGATAACGGTCATCCCCCAAATTGGATCGGTAATATAGGGAGCCAGATCGGTAATGGAATCCGCCTCGTCCCAAACCGAAATTTGTTCGGAGAGTGCCACAACCACATCCGGGCCTTGCGGCGTATCAAGCGCATCCGTCACCATGTTGAAAAGCATATTATAGCTACCCTGATAGGCCGCGCTAACAGTGATTCCCCAAGGGTTCTCTTTGTTGAACTCCTCAACTTGCAAATCAAAAAGCGCGGCTGGTGCACCAAACCAGGGATGCCAGACCTCGATCTCGATCCCCTTAAGATCATCTTCTTCCACATCCAGGGTGCTGATCGGGATCGGTGTCGCGGTGGGACGAGGTCTGCTGATCGCCGTGATTGGGATCGCTGAAGGAGTTAAACCAGGCGTTGAGGGCTGGCAAGCTGAAATAAGAAGGATACCCATCAGTAAGGGTATATAAGAGAATGGAGTTTTAGCCATAGGCTACCAGAGGCACAGGAATAAAGACCAGAATAAAAATAATTAAGGCAAAGAAAGCCATTTTGCGCCGACGAGGGTCAAGCTCGGTAATTTGGTCAAGGGGTTCCGCGTGAACACGTCCCAGAAAATAAAGCATAAATGCCCACAGCCACCATCCTTCCCAGGCAAAGCCGAGAACGATTAATACAGCAAATATAAAGGGAGCAGCTTTGCTCGCCTTCCTGCCAAAGACTGCATAGAGCAGATGTCCGCCATCCAGCGTGCCCATGGGAATTAAATTCAATGCAGTGACAAGGAGCCCTGCCCAACCGGCCCAGGCGACGTTATGCACCTGCACATCAAGTCCGCCCAAGGGAAATGGTCGACTGGTAAATAGATAACGAAGCCAGTAAATAAAAGGTGATACACCACCATAACTGACTGGTTCAGGCAGCCACTGCCCGAAAATGGCATATTTTGAAAATAGATAAAGCAGGGAATTGCCCTCGATAATCCCTGATCCTGTTATTGGGCTAATCTCAGAAAGGGAGAGACCCAGCAAAAGAACCGGTATGGCGACAACTAACCCCGCGAGAGGTCCTGCGATCCCAATATCAAAAAGAACACGTTTGTTTTTCGGGCGTTCCTTCATTTGGATAAAGGCACCCAGTGTACCCAGAATACTTAAGGGATAAGGCAGGGGTAAAAAGAAAGGCAGGGAGACGTTGGTTTTATGATAACGCCCCATCAGATAATGTCCAAACTCATGGGCAAGGAGGATTCCCAATAAACTGGCAGCAAAGGGCCATCCCCGCCAAAGGTGAAGGAGGGCATCCTGCGCCAAAATGGTAAAAGAGACGCTCTCAGGGAGAGTTGACTCAAAAATCGCACCTGTAAAGAGAACGCTGAAGAGTGTTGCAAGAAAAAAGAGGATATTTTTTGAGAATCCAGTGGCTTCAGGAGTTACTGCGCTATGAACAAGGATAATGACCTGTTTGCCATCCTCAATCTGAAAAAGGGGCGTGATGGAATAATGCGCTAGTCTTTCTTTTAGTTGGTCATAGGCAGCAGCAGAGTCAGTTCCCCTCAGGCGGCCCTGATAGCGGATGAGATATCCACGCCTGGTATCACCCAACATAATACTTTCAGATTGAAATATTTTATCAACGAGATTATTCAGGGTTTCTGCTTCAGGGATGGGCATTGGATTATTCCACTTCGATTATCTTACTGAGACCACTGATCTTCACTGTCCATGCTTTTCCCGTATGGGGCAACCCCCCGCAAGCGGGGGGTATTGAGGAATATTAGGCGGGAGTGCATGGGAGTCGAACCCACCACGGCCCGCAACGCGACCCGTCACCGATGTTGAAGACCGGGAAGCCCACCGGGACTTAACCACTCCCAGCAACAAGGATAATCGAAGGCGGAATCTTTTGCAAGAGATGCTTATGAGTAAACCCTTAAAGGGATTATTGCAGAATTTCTCTCAACATATACTCCAACACATAAATAATGATCCGCGTGCAATTTTAGTGGATGGAGTTCCGTTGCAGATAATCTTCCTTGATGGGAGTGCCTAATTTGCTGAGTATTTGTCATAGCAAACGAGCGGAGCGAGCATGGCAATCCTCTTGTTTGTCGGCGAGATTGCTCACCTGCACTGCAAAGCACGCAGTGCGGCGCATGTGTCGTCGGGTGAAACTCTCCAGAAGCGTCTTCTTGATTGCCGTTTTTTTAATAAACTTTTCCAATCTAACCAGTTCAACTACTGCTAGCTACCACTTTAGCACCATCTAGTTCTTGGACAATCCGCGGAACGACTTGCTCCCATCCTACCGGCATCAAGTGAATACCGTTTACACCTTCTTTATTACGGATTGCTTCAATGATTTCCAAAGCAATGATTACCGCTTCTTCTTCTACACCATCCCCTGCATCCTCTAGGCGCTTCAATAGTTGATCCGGAATTCTTACGCCGGGGACCTGATTGTGCATATACTGCGCCATTTTCAGGCTACGTAAGGGTGTTATCCCAATAAGAATATAAACCTTGTCAAGGATATTTCGTTTTGCCAGCTCATTCAACCATAGTTCCAATCCATCAGGATCAAAAACCAGATTAGTTTGGAAAAACTGAGCGCCAGCGTTCACTTTTTTATGCTCCCTAATCGCTTGAATTCTTGGATTAGAAGCAAAGGGGGCAGCGGCTGCACCCAAAAAGATTTGAGGTGGATTTTTTATCTCTCTGCCACCCAAATATATCCCTTCATCCCGCATCCGCCGCAATATCCAGAGCATTTGTACCGAGTCTATATCCAGGATATCCGTTCGCGACATCGGTTTTGGTCCAAGCCTGGCACTATCTCCTGATACAACCAGCACATTTCTGATACCTCGGGCACTTGCCCCGATTACATGACCTTGTAGACCCGTTCTGGTTTGATCCCTCGCAGCAATTTGCAATACTGGCTCCGCCCCAGCCTCAAGCGCAAACTCGCAACATGCCAAACTGGACATCCTTGGTGTTGCTGAAGCCGCATCAGTAAAATTTATTGATGTTGCATATTGTTTGATCAACTCAATATCACGTAGTAATTTTCCTGTGGCAGTGCTTGCAGGAGGAGATATCTCTGCTGCAACGACAAATTTCCCTGAACGTAGCTGCCGTTCTAGCTCAGAGACTGGCTCTTCATATCCAGGTGGATGATATTGGTCATCTCCCTGCCACCAATCGGGTTGGCGGATTGATTTAAAAACAGAATCCCATATTTGCTTGCGCTCGCCAGCATCTTTTTTAAAAAAGCTTCCAAAAAAGGTTTTTGTACCTGTTTCTTTTACTTTTCTTACAACCTCTCCCCATGTTTCTTCACCAACAATATCCCAATCTAATGGAGGTAGTACTTCTAATAGCATTTCTTCGCGATCCATTTTTTTAGCGCGATCAAAGATTTCATACCAAATACAGGGATAGCTCGGATCAATATAACAATGCTCGCTAGTGGAACCCCCACAAGGTCCATTTCGTAGTCCTTTTGGGCAAGCCATCGGGCAGACGAAGGCGGTTTCTTGGAGTAGGCAATTACCACACATCCGACATGCAAACAGTGGCCCCTTGATCATTCGTTCGATCGGTTCAAGAATATATGATTGTCCCGATTTTTTCTTTGATGGTAAGTATGGTAATTGGTATCTTCGTCCTGGAGTAAATAGTGGCATCTCTAATCCTTCCATTCTACAATAAAATTATCTTAGTTTGGCTAATTCGCGAAAAAATTTCCGGAATTTAAGATTTCTGCCATTTTCCATAGAGATATTCTTAAATCATATTATCTAACGCACATCATGCCAAGTGGTCAGCACTTCCGTTGCTCCGGCTTTGATCGCTCGAAGTAAGGCATCCTGATCTACAGGGGTGCTGTATACACGTACGCCTGTTGCATTATAAATCGCATTGCAAATTGCAGGTGCCGTGCCAATTGGGGCCAATCACCAACGCCTTTTGCACCATATGGTCCGAAAGAAACCGGATCCTCAACAATATGAGAGATAATCTCTGGCAAATGCTTTATGCTCGGGATTTTATACCGGGCAAACATAACTGACCAGGGAACACACTTTTCAGTAATATATTCCTCCGTCAGACAGTTTCCTAATCCCATCATAATCCCGCCTTCGATCTGTCCTTGTACAGAGCGGGGGTTTATAGCTCGGCCTACATCAGCACCTGAAATAATTCTTTTTGCTTTGACCTCCCCAGTTTCCAGGTCCACTTCCACCAAGGCAGATAACAAATCCGTACGACTGACAACCAATAGATGGATCAGTTCACTGATAAGCAATTTGAATCCAACGGGACGCAAGCGCAGCCTCACTCTGGAACCGAGATCGCCCCAGTCACGAACATGCATATAGGCAGGCACAGATTATTTCAATATGCGGTTTTCAAATCAGCATCCTATGCAGCCTCTTTGGGCTTATGCTCACGCCAATAGCCAATATAGCGCATACCATGGTTATCACGCCCCATCAAAAGATCAGTGGCCCGAATTGTGTTAGTCAACTTGATCGGGTCTGTGATCGCACATGTTGCTCCCATCCCTATGGCCAATGATAGAAACGCCTGATTGATGATGTGGCGATCTGGCAGACCAAATGACACATTGCTGGCTCCCAGGTTGATATTTACGCCAAATTCTTGTTTCAACATCTGGATCGTCTGCAAGGTAACTGCTCCAGCATTGCTATCCGCACCCACAGTGAGTACCAACGGATCTATGACGATATCTTCAATACCAATACCCAGTTTAGCAGCGCGCTCGATAATTCTTGCAGCGATAGCAACCCGGGTTTCAGCATCATTGGGAATGCCATTATCATCCATGGTAAGACCGATGACCGCTGCACCATATTCCTTGACCACAGGTAGCACGGCTGCCAGAGACTTTTCTTCTCCATTGACAGAGTTCACCAGTGGCTTTCCCGGTAACACAGCCAGCGCAGCCGCCAATGCAGCATGGTTGGCAGAGTCCAAGCACACTGGCACATCAACTGATTCAGTTACGATCCGGGCTACTTCCGGCAAGACGGCTACTTCATCGATGCCCGGCACGCCAACGTTGACATCCAGAATATCTGCACCTGCCTCAACTTGCTTGATGGCCAGGCCGCGGATATATTCATAATCACCTTCTTTTATTTTCCCGGCCAATATCTTCCGCCCAGTGGGATTGATCTTCTCCCCAATAATTACAAAGGGTGAATCTATGCTGATCTTTACCTCTTGTTTTTCGCTTTTCAAAACAGTTTCCATGGTGAGTTCCTTTTAGTTTAGTGAATTAGTTATTTTTCCAAGGTGAATACCTTGACAAATCCATATCGAATATTGATAGCATTAAATCTTTGTAAAGCACTCATGTACAACATTGACATGAAGTTTTCCTGAAACACGTGTCTCTTCAAACCGATCACCAAATTGAGTTACACGCTCGCTGACCCTGGCTATGATTGCTTCTTCATCAATTGTTCCAAATTGACCATCTCGACGGATAAGATTCCCCGCGATCATTGAATCAGAAACTTCAACATGATTCGTATTTGTTGCCAGGAAGCGCATCAGAGTTTCTTTATGTGTGAGGAAATAAGTATTATATCCATTTAAAACAATGGTTATAATATCCGCTTATTTTCTAACTTCCAAGTTACCTATTTTATCTTCAATTCCGTAGACTTTGGCACTCCCGTCTTTTGGGCGATTTGAAGAGAAAGAAATATTAATTGCGAGATAGAATTATAATATCATTTTAATTCTACCATCAGAGAAAAAGGATTACTTATGTCCCTAAAAACACAATTTCTCCTAGATCCAAATGTAATCTTCCTCAACCACGGTTCATTTGGAGCCACCCCACAACCAGTATTTGAATCATATAAACACTGGCAATACAGGCTAGAGAAGCAACCGGTTAAATTCATAGGTCGGGAAATACACAGCTATCTGAAAAACGCTCGACAGAAACTAGGGGAGTATCTCCATATTCAGCCAGATGATCTAGTGTTCATTCCAAATGCTACTTTTGGGGTCAACATCCTTGCTCGTTCAATCAAACTAAAAGAAGGGGATGAAATTCTGACATCTGACCATGAGTATGGTGCTTGTGAAAATGCTTGGATTTTTAGTTGCCGAAAAACAGGGGCATCTCTTGTCCGTCAGCCTATTTCCTTACCAATAACATCCTTTGCTCAAATCGTTGAGCAGTTCTGGCAAGGCGTTACTCCACGCACAAAGGTCATATACATAAGTCATATCACGTCGCCCACCGCTCTTTGTATGCCGGTAAGCGAAATTTGTAAACGAGCAAGGGCAGCAGGGATCATCACGATTATTGATGGTGCCCACGCCCCTGGCCAAATGAATATTGATCTTGAAGATTTAGGTGCAGATTTCTACGTTGGAAATTGTCATAAATGGATGCTCGGAGCGAAGGGGGCTGGCTTCCTTTATGCGAGTAAGGAGATGCAAAAAATAGTCGAGCCTCTTGTTGTAAGCTGGGGATGGGGAGATAATTCACCATACACTACTGGTTCGGATTTCCTGGATAATCTTGAATGGTGGGGAACAAAGGATCCCGCTGCTTATTTATCCATTCCAGCAGCAATCCATTTTCAGGAAGAACATGACTGGCCGTCTGTGCGCCGAGAGTGTAATCAAATACTTCGGGAAACTTTGCGACGAATTAGCGAGCTTACGGGTATTCCCCCAATCTATCCAGATGCGAATGGTTACTACTACCAGATGGCAACAGCCCCTTTGCCTGCGATTGATAATCTTATTGAATTTAAAACCCAATTATACGCACAATATCAGGTTGAAGTACCTTGCCTCGAATGGAACGAGGACCCATACATCCGCATTTCTATTCAGGCATATAATTCTCTTGAGGATATCAATATTCTACTAGATGCTTTAGAACAGATGTTGCCAAACTATCAATTATGAGAAAACTTATTAGGTCTAGGCAAAAATTGAGCGGATAGAATGAGACATATTTGTGGTTCTGATCACTGCCATTTATAACAGGCGCCAATGTAAATATCGGCAACATGTAAAAAAACGCTGTTACGCTGGTGATCTGGCTCAGGAAAATACCCCGCGTTTGTGTTGAGATAGATTGCCAATTTTTCGCGGGCTGCTGCCATCAAAGAAGTCACACGCCTGCCAAGAAATTCAACCGGCTGACGTTCCAGTTCTCGCTGCCAGGCCTGATAGACATCAAAGACCGGTTTTGGACAGGCGCAAAAAGAGCCGTGATTGAGAAAGGTGATTTCCGGGTCGAGAAGAAAGTGTTTTTTCATGCAGATATGATCTCCAAACCGTAGTGTTATGAAGGATTTTACCGCGATTTCTTTGGCGAGAAGAAATCTCCATATATCTGAGGTGAAAGTCTCTCGCAGCAACGTTATGCATTTCGGGTTATCTGAAAAACCGCAACGCCGAGCATTGGGACAAGGGCTTAATTGACCGTTCTTCTATAATTGGCCCGTATCATAACGCGTTAAAATATCTTCCAAATAACCGGGGCGATCATAGCGCTCTAAAGAAAACTCTCGCGCATAAGCATGACGCATTTGGCCAGTAATTTGGGCGGCCAATAAATCCCCGGCCCCACAGGCGGCCATGATCCCGTAACCTGAGAGCGCCCCGATCAAATATGCGCCTTCAACAGGAGTCTCACCGATCAAGGGTCGGTTCTCCGGTGTTTTTGTATAATAGCCGCCATCAAGGATCGGTCGAGGCATATGATCAAAATATTTACTCAGTCCAGGGAGCATCTTAGAGAGTCCGCGCAAGGTGATCTCGGGGTATTTTTCATCCAGCGGTAAGGGCCAGATTGGAGCGATCTGTTTTTTCTGATACTCCCAGAGCATCAATATCATCTGGCTTGCACTTCCACCTTCTGGCCGGATATGTACCCCTGAAGGAAAATTATCCAGCATCCAGTCCAAACCCTCTTCCAGAAGAAATTCACGTTCTTCATCTGTCCACTCAAGCTCCTGGGCGTCATCCCAGATCAATAAGGGTGCCTCACGCCCTACTGTATCGAGTTTGTCATTGAAGGCGGCTTTGAGATGCAACTCGGTAAACACAGGTAGATCGAGCCCGATCATTTTTCCGACTTCCTTGAACATGGGACCGGCAGCGTTGATAAAGATATCCGTGCTGATGCGGCGACCATCTGCCAGCTCAACAGCGCGGACTTTCTCATTATTGATAGCCACACCGATGACTCGGGCCGATTCATACCTGACCTCCAGCTTGCGTGCGCCTTCGAGCAGCGTCATCCCCAGTTGTTGGGCGGAAAGCCACCCAGCGCGGCGGACATGCAATGCCGCAACTACCTCTTCCGTCAGATAAGGGAAATGCTCACGGATGAGTGCAGGATCAAGGATCAGGTCTGCGCCATCAGCCTGATCGTGGAATCCTTCTGGGGCCGCGGGTTGGTAATCTCCTCCTCCAGAGCGATGAATTCTCAATTGGCCGGCTCCCAGACTTGAAATCCGCGTGGCGCGTTCGGTTATTTCCGGAATCTTGCTTTCATCCCCGGTCAGATATAAATAGCCCCGTCGATTCATATGGATGGGATTACCTGTCGCATTGGCGAGTTCTTCCATCAAATCTATACTATGGTTCATCAGCGCAAGCATGGCCGGATCAGGCCACCAATTTCGATAGCATTCACTCGAGTGATCACTGGTCAGGCTGAGCGGGGGGCGTTCGTCGATCAATAAAATATTGTTGACGCCTGATTTGGCAAGGTAATAGGCTGCACTGACACCAGCGATCCCGGCGCCACAAATGAGTATATCCGCTTGATTTTTTGGCATAAATATTCCTGAGATTGAGATGGTCTTTTTCAAAGTTTGAAATTTCAATAAATTATAGAACAGAGATCTATTTTAGGATATGAATCTTTCAGATCTAATATCGGGGGAATAAGTTATGGTTGGATATGAATATACGCAGGATTGAATATATTTCATGGTTGACAGTTCACCCATGCTTGGGTAGAATTGCGCCCAATATCACAGTCAGGAAATGACTGACAGGAAAATATGATAAATACTTTCGCTCTCTACCTTCTTAGCCTTATTATTATTTTGGTTCTTATCCTTGGGATTACGAACCTATTTACGTTTGGGCCAGCTAGAAAGGTGAGAGTGAAGAGCAGATAATCAGCAAAACACATACCTGAAGCTAAAGCAAAGGGCTGCCCAAACGGGCAGCCCTTTTTTGTTATCTATTTTCCCCCACCTAGCCTCCCCCGTTTCAAAAATCGGAAACAAGGGAGGAAGAAGGAACAGGAATAATGAGATCAGATACCATCAAAAAAGGATACGAACGCGCTCCACATCGCTCGCTTCTCAAAGCGACGGGCGTCAAGGATGAAGATTTCGCAAAACCTTTTATTGCGATTGTCAATTCTTATATCGATATTATCCCCGGACATGTTCATTTGCAGGAATTTGGACGCAAGGTCAAAGAGAGGGTTCGTGCTGTGGGCGGCGTTCCATTTGAGTTCAACACCATCGGTGTGGATGACGGAATCGCGATGGGGCATGCAGGGATGAAATTCAGCCTGCCCTCCCGGGAGTTGATCGCTGACAGCGTTGAAACGATGATCCAGGCCCACCAATTTGACGGGATGGTCTGCATCACCAATTGCGACAAGATCGTCCCCGGCATGACCATGGCTGCGCTGCGGGTGGATATTCCCACGATCATCATTTCCGGCGGCCCCATGGCGGCAGGCCTGACACCCGACGGTGAAGTGGTCGATCTGATCTCAGTCTTTGAAGGCGTTGGTGCATTCAAAGCGGGGAAGATCGACGCTGCTCGTTTGAAAACGCTCGAGGATTTCGGCTGCCCGACCTGTGGCTCCTGTTCTGGAATGTTCACCGCCAATTCGATGAATTGTCTGCTCGAGGTATTAGGACTGGCACTTCCATTCAATGGTTCAGCATTGGCGCTGAGTGAAGAACGCGAAGCGCTGGCTCAAAAAGCTGCCAGTCAAATAGTAAATCTGGTCGAAAAAAATCTGACACCACGTCAGATCGTCACCGCCGAGGCCTTTGATGATGCCTTTGCCCTCGATATGGCCATGGGTGGCAGCACCAATACAGTTTTGCATACCCTGGCTTTGGCACATGAGGCCGGGATCGAATACAGTCTTGAAAGAATCAATAAGGTCGCCGATAAAACACCCCATTTATGCAAAGTCAGCCCGTCCGGAACGTGGCATATGGAAGATGTGCATCGCGCAGGAGGCATCCCTGCCATTTTGAACGAGTTGGAAAAATCCGAAGGTTTGCTGCATCTTGACCGGCCAACGGTATCAGGCCAAAGTTTGCGTGAGTCCATCGCCGGGATTGAGATCAAGGAACATGATGTGATCCGTCCACTGGAGAATCCCCATTCTTCCACCGGCGGTCTCTCGATCCTCTTTGGCAATCTCGCACCCAAAGGTTCAGTAGTGAAAACAGGCGGGGTTGACCCCTCCATGCACCAACACACTGGGCCGGCGCGAATTTATGAGAGTCAGGATGATGCCATGCGCGGCATTCTCAATCAGGAAGTCCAGGAAGGCGATGTGGTCGTCATCCGTTATGAGGGGCCAAGTGGCGGACCCGGGATGCAGGAAATGCTCTCACCGACCTCTGCCATCATGGGGATGGGGCTTGGAGAAAAAGTGGCCTTGATCACGGATGGACGATTTTCCGGCGGCACACGCGGCGCTTGTATTGGTCATATCAGCCCTGAGGCCGCGGCACGCGGCCCCATCGCAGCATTGCAAGATGGCGATTTGATCGAGATCGATTTGAAGGCACGCACACTAAATGTAAAGCTCAGCGATGAAGAAATAGAAGCCCGTCTAAAGGCATTACCCGTATTTTCAGTAGAAACCCAGAGCTCATGGCTGCGCCGCTACGCCCGCATGGTAACCAGCGCAGACCAGGGGGCGGTGTTGGTCTGATCCTTGCCCTTACCCTTCACCCTCTCCCGCAAGCAGGAGAGGAGACTAATTGAAATCTGAAATTATTTTTAGGAGAAAGAAATTATGAAAAAAACTGGTGCAGATATTTTGATGGAATGCCTGATCCGCGAGGGCGTGGATACGATTTTTGGATATCCCGGTGGGGCAATCATGCCCGTTCACGACGCAATGCTGAGATATCCGGTGCATCATATCCTGACTCGCCATGAACAGGGAGCCGCTCACGCTGCGGACGGATACGCGCGTGCCTCAGGCAAGGTCGGCGTTGCCGTGGCAACTTCCGGGCCCGGAGCGACGAATCTTGTGACTGGCATCGTCACCGCAAATATGGATTCGGTACCGATCGTTTTCATCACCGGCCAGGTTGCTGCTGATCTGATCGGAGGAGATGCCTTTCAGGAGACAGATGTAACCGGTATTACCCTGCCAGTCACGAAACATAATTATCTGGTCACCCGTGCTGATGAGATCGCTCAAGTTGTGCGGGAAGCCTTTCATATCGCACGTAGCGGACGCCCCGGCCCGGTCTTGATCGATATTTGCAAAAATGCCCAGATCGAAGAAACTGAATTTATCTACCCTGAAACAATTTCTCTGCCCGGTTATCATCCGCCAGAGCACGCGCCCATGGAGGGTCTGGAAAAAGCCGTAGAGCTGATCAAAAAAGCAGAGCGTCCGGTGATATTGGCAGGGAACGGAGTGCTCATGTCCGGGGCGATGGATGAGCTCCAAATCTTTGCCGCCAAAACCAATACGCCTGTTGCAATGACCCTCCTCGGGCTGGGAGCGATTCCCGCATCCAGTCCGCTCAGCCTGGGAATGATGGGGATGCACGGCGAGGCCTATTGCAACTCAGCCATCCAGGAATCCGATCTAATTCTCGCATTTGGGATGCGCTTTGATGATCGGGTAACCGGTATGCTCAGTACCTATGCCCCCAAGGCCAAAAAAATTCACATTGAGATCGATCCCTCCGAAGTCCATAAAAATGTCTTCGCAGATGTGCCTTTGATCGGCGATCTAAAAACCGTCCTGACCGATTTGATCCCCATGCTGGATGAATACGATCACGAAAAATGGATGCAGCAGATCGACGTGTGGAAAACTGAAACGAAAGAACGCAGTGTTATGGCCTGGCCCGATGATGACAAGCTCTACACTCCGCATGTCATCCGTGCACTTTGGAAAGCAACCAGTGGTGACGCTCTCGTGGTGACTGGTGTCGGGCAACATCAAATGTGGGCGGCGCAATATTACGAATTTGAAAAACCCTACCGGCTGCTCACCTCTGGCGGCGCTGGCACAATGGGATATGGGCTGCCCGCCGCGCTTGGCGCCTGGTTCGCTCATAAAGATCGCGAGGTCTGGCTGATCGATGGCGATGGCAGTTTCCAGATGACCGCGGCGGAGTTATCCACCCTGGTACAGGAAGGTGCGAATGTCAAAATCGCAATAATGAATAACAGCTTCCTCGGCATGGTCCGCCAATGGCAGGAATTTTTTTATGATAAACGCTATGCTGCCACCCCGATCACAGGTCCTGATTTTATAAAACTCGCTGATGCGCATGGCATCCCTGGTCAACGGGCGACCACCCCTGATGAAGTATTTGACGCGATCGAATTCGCCCATAAAACACCGGGACCGGTTTTGCTTGAATTCGTGGTTGAAAAAGAAGAGTCCGTATATCCGATGGTTCCCGCCGGAGCAGCTTTGCATGAAATGCTGCGACGTCCGATCCGCAAATAAGGAGATTTTGAAATGCATAACACACTGATCGCTTTAGTTGAAGATAAACCAGGTGTGCTCAACCGGGTCGCCTCGCTCTTTCGCCGCCGCAATTTTAATATCGAATCGTTGAATGTAGGTCGCACCGATAAAGCAAATATTTCCAGGATGACGATCGTCGTGAACAGCGAAGGCGTGGATGCCCGCAAAGTGGAAGCCAATCTATATAAGCTTGTCAACGTGATTGACGTCCAGGATGTCACCAATCAGCCAGCTGTGATCCGGGATCTGGCACTGATCAAGGTCAAGGCAAAACCTGATCAACGCGCAGAGGTCTCCAGCCTGGCAGCCATCTTTCGCGGCAATATCATCGATGTTGCGCCTGATTCCGTTATCGTGGAACTTACCGGAACCGAAGACAAGATCGAGAGTCTGGTCGAGTTACTTCGTCCTCTCGGTATTCTCGAAATGGTCCGGACCGGAAACGTCGCCATGATGCGTGGTGATATGAGCGGAAAACGCTATACACCCGGCACAAATGGCAATGGCCATGTGGAATAAATAAAAATATCAAAAGGAAAAACAAAATGGCAAATATACTGTTCGGCAATGTAGAAGAGAGAGTCGTCACCAGAGATGAATTTCCGCTTGAAAAAGCGCGCGAAGTTCTAAAGGACGAAATCGTCGCGGTTTTGGGATATGGCGTGCAAGGACCTGCCCAGGCTCTGAATATGAAAGAAAACGGGATCAACGTGATCGTGGGGCAACGAAAACCCTCCCCAAATTGGGATAAGGCTCTCGCCGATGGCTGGGAAGAGGGCGTCAATCTCTTCTCCATCGAAGAAGCTGCCGAACGAGGTACCGTACTTCAATATCTGCTCTCGGACGCGGGACAAAAATCACAGTGGCCGAAGATCATTGAAATGCTAAACGAAGGTGACATGCTCTACTTCTCCCACGGATTTGGGATCACCTACAAAGATCAGACTGGTATCGTCCCACAGGATAATGTCGATGTGGCCCTGGTCGCCCCCAAGGGTTCTGGCACCAGCGTCCGGCGGAATTTTCTCGATGGTTCCGGGATCAATGCCAGCTTCGCCGTTCACCAGGATTTCACCGGTCGTGCCGAAGAACGGGCAATTGCGCTTGGCATTGCAATTGGCGCTGGCTATTTATTCCCCACCACCTTCCAAAATGAAGTCTACAGCGATCTGACTGGTGAACGTGGGATCCTGATCGGTGCGCTTTCAGGCGTAATGGAAGCCCAATATAACGTCTTGCGCAAGCATGGGCATTCCCCCAGTGAAGCTTTCAATGAGACCGTTGAAGAATTGACCCAATCCCTCATCCGGCTGGTGGCTGAGAACGGCATGGATTGGATGTATGCGAATTGTTCCACCACCGCGCAACGGGGCGCATTGGATTGGCATCCCCGTTTCCGAGATGCGGTTGCTCCGGTCTTTGATGACCTTTACGAAAGCGTTGTCTCCGGAGAAGAAACCCGCATCGTGCTGGACAAGAACAGTGATCCAAATTACCGCGAAAATCTGGCCAAAGAGCTCAAGGTTATGCATGATTCAGAGATGTGGCAAGCCGGCGCAGCCGTACGTTCTCTGCGACCGGAAAACTGGAAAGAGTAAGTGATAGAAAGTAGATAGAGGAGCAATCTCCCCCCTTCTACTTTCCACGCTCAAAGGACGATCTTATGAGTAAAGATAATTACATCCGTATTTTTGATACCACCCTGCGAGATGGCGAACAATCCCCTGGGGCCTCGCTAACCTCCAACGAAAAACTGGAGATCGCGCGCGGGCTGGCAAAACTCGGCGTGGACGTGATCGAAGCTGGCTTTCCCGCTGCTTCGCCCGACGATCTCGAAGGGGTCCGCCGAATCGCTAAAGAGGTGGGGAACAGTACCGAATCCGAGCCGCCGATCATCTGTGGGCTGGCCCGCACGATCAAATCCGATATTGACGCGGCCTGGGAAGCGATCCAGTATGCGGCAAAACCGCGCATCCACACATTCCTCGCCACCTCCCCCATCCATATGGAACATAAATTACGGATGACTCCTGAAGAGGTCGTTGTGAAGATGCGTGAGATGGTCAGCTATGCCAAAACGCTCTGTCAGGATGTCGAGTTTTCTCCTGAAGATGCCGGGCGGAGCGAACCAGAATTTCTCTATCATATTCTTGGCGAGGCCATCAAAGCCGGGGCAACCACCCTCAATATTCCCGACACCGTTGGCTATACGACCCCGAAAGAATTTGGTGATCTGATTGCCGGGATTATCGCCAATACACACGGGATCGAAAATGCTATTGTTTCTGTCCACTGCCACGACGATCTGGGTCTCGCAACAGCCAATAGCCTTGCCGGACTTCAGGCAGGTGCGCGGCAAGCCGAAGTGACCATGAATGGGATCGGCGAGCGTGCGGGCAATACCTCTCTCGAAGAAGTAGTCATGGCGCTCTACACCCGTCGTCCTATTTACGGTCTTGAAACCGGCATTGATACCACCCAGATCATCCGCATCAGCCGCACGGTTTCCAACTATACCGGGATGATTGTCCAGCCAAACAAAGCGATTGTCGGTGCAAATGCCTTCGCCCATGAAGCGGGCATCCATCAGGATGGGATGCTTAAAAATAAATCCACCTACGAGATCATGCTCCCTGAAACTGTAGGGTTGCATCGTTCCCGTTTGGTATTGGGCAAACACTCCGGGCGGCATGCACTAAAAGTTCGTTTGGCTGAATTGGATTTTGAAGTGGATGACGAGGAACTGAAAGTGATCTTCAAACGCTTCAAAGATCTGGCTGATAAAAAGAAAATTGTATCGGATGCAGATCTTGAAGCACTTGTCGAAGATCAGCTTTATCAGGCACAGGAGATCTATAAACTGGATGGATTGCAGGTCGCCTGCGGGACGATAGGCTTGCCCACTGCGACCGTACGTTTGGTTGGTCCCAATGGGAATCTCCATATTCAAGCCGCCCTGGGCACTGGTCCGGTGGACGCTGCCTATAAGGCGATCGATGAGGTCGTAAAAATGCCCAATACCCTGCTTGAGTTCCACATCCATGCAGTCACCGAAGGCATTGACGCCATCGGTGAAGTGACCGTACGGCTTGAGCCAGAAAATGGAAGCATCCCCGAGCGCACCTCCCCCCAAAGCGGAGAGGTGCATAAACGCACCTTTGGCGGGTATGGCGCACATACCGATATCATCGTGGCTGGTGCAAAAGCGTATCTCGCCGCATTGAATAAATTGCTCGTCGCCAGTGGTCGTTATGGTGAAGTTGAAACCGCGACAGAGGTTGGCGCATAAAACTCTGCCCTCACCCCCGCGTCGCTACGCTTGCTCCCCCTCTCCCGCGTTGCGGGAGAGGGAAGTTCGAGCAAAGCAAGAACGGGTGAGGGCAGGTTCTCATCACTTAATCAAGGAGAATAAAATGAGCAAGAAAACAAAAATACGCACAAAAGAAGACCAAAAAACAGAAGAAGAACATATGATGGAAACATTCCCGGAGCCCCGAGGCATGCCCAACGAATGGAGCCTGTCTGATTTGGCAGACGCCAAAACAAAGAGGGATCTGCTGGATGATAAAAAGGTAGTCTCCTTGCAAAAGAGCGCAAAGGAAAGTAATGGAGACTCTCCAGAAATGAAAAAAGACGAAGAGCATCTGATCGAAACTTTCCCCAAACCGCGCACCATGCCTTCTGAGTGGCATTGCAATAATTGCGACTAAACATCGATGATGCATAAAAAACCAAAAAATCTCTTTCAAAAAGTATGGGATGCGCATCTTGTTGCTGAAAATGATGACGCACCCTCCATTCTTTATATTGATCTTCATCTCATCCACGAGGTGACCTCACCCCAGGCCTTTAGTGGACTGCGGGATAAAGGGCTAAAAGTTCGCCGCCCGGAGCGCACTATCGGGACCATGGATCATTCCATCCCCACCCTCTCTCTTGATCTTGAGACTGCCGACGATATGGCCGTCAAGCAGTTGGCACAATTTGAAAAGAATTGTACCGATTTTGGGATCCAGTTTTACGGCATGGATAGCCCGAATCGCGGCATCGTCCATGTGATCGGGCCGGAGCAGGGATTTACCCAACCCGGACAAACCATCGTCTGTGGCGATAGTCATACCTCTACACATGGCGCTTTTGGCGCACTTGCTTTTGGGATCGGCACCAGCGAAGTGGAACATGTTCTCGCTACACAAGCTTTGCTTCAAAATCGCCCCAAAACCTGCCTCGTCAAATTTGAAGGAAAACTTCAGAGGGGCGTGACTGCCAAAGATATGATCCTTGCCCTGATCGCCAGGATCGGCATTGGCGGTGGGACAGGCCATGTCTTTGAGTATGCAGGCGAGGCCATCCGTACATTGAATATGGAAGAGCGGATGACCCTCTGCAATATGTCCATCGAAGCGGGTGCGCGTGCCGGAATGATCGCCCCAGACAACGTCACATTTGAGTATTTGGCTGGGCGTCCCTACGCCCCGAGCGGAGAAGCATGGAAAGCTGCCCTCAAAAAATGGCGTCAACTTCCCTCAGACAAGGGCGCTGAATACGATCAGACCATCACGATCGATGTATCCAAACTTGAGCCAATGGTCACTTTCGGAACCAACCCGGGGATGGGCACAGAGATCAATTCAAGTGTCCCAAGCCCAATTCACGAGAGCGATCCTGCGAAAAAATCCGCCCTTGAAAAAGCCCTTGCTTATATGGATTTGGCCCCGGCCAGCGCGCTAAAGGGGCATCCCGTCGATGTGGTGTTTATCGGAAGCTGCACCAACTCCCGAATGAGCGATCTGCGTGCCGCCGCATCTATCCTGAAAGGTCGCAAAGTCGCCGAGGGGATCCGCCTGCTGGTTGTGCCTGGCTCTGAGAATATCCGCTTAGAAGCAGAGGCCGAGGGGATCGATGAGATCGTCCGCGAAGCAGGCGGTGAATGGCGCTTTGCCGGATGCAGCATGTGCATCGCGATGAACGGCGATAATCTCGAACCTGGTCAATACGCTGTCAGCACGAGCAATCGAAATTTTGAAGGCCGGCAAGGCAAAGGTGGGCGCACATTTCTCGCCAGCCCCCTGACCGCCGCCGCCAGCGCGATCACTGGCAAAATTACCGACCCCAGAGAGTTCATCTAATGAAATCTTTTACCAAACTAACTTCCAAAATCATTCCCCTGCCTCATACAGACGTGGATACCGACCAGATCATCCCGGCCCGTTATCTGAAAGTGATCGATAAATCGGGGTTGGCAGAAGGTCTCTTTGATAGCTGGAGACGCCTTGAAGATGGCAGCCAAAATCCCGAATTCCCGCTTAATCAGGATGAATACCAGGATGCTCAAATTTTGCTTGCCGGTGATAATTTCGGTTGCGGATCATCCCGTGAACATGCCCCCTGGGCGTTAATGGGATGGGGAATTAGCGTCGTGATCAGCACCTCCTTCGCAGACATATTTCGAAATAACGCGCTAAAGAATGGCTTGCTTCCGATTGTCGTCAGTGAGGAGATCCAGAAATCTCTCTTCGACCTCAGCGAGGAAGCACCTGCCGCAACCATCGACATTGACCTGGAAGCCCAACATTTCTCACTCCCCAATGGAGATATGGTCTCGTTTGAGATCGATACTTTTAGCAAAACCTGTTTACTGGAGGGGATTGATCAGCTTGGCTATTTGATGAAGCACGAGAATCAGATCGCGGCGTTTGAAGCGATGCGTAACGAGTAACAAGTATTGCGTATCGTATACCAGTGCCTGAGCGGAAGGCTAACGAAGGGAGCCGATAGTCGAAGGACGGCGATTACGAACACCGCTCTCCACTCTGTCGAGTACAGGCGACTACATATCTTGCATCACTCGATATTCCGCTCAAAGACTTTGTCTGTTATTGGAAAAAAAAATTATGATAAATAAAAAGAAGGTGAACTGGGCGTGGAAATTATTCCTCGCCCAGCGTATTGAGAAGCTCTGGTACAGCGATTCTCCCCCCGCAATCGGGGGGAGTTAGAGGGGGGCAATAAAACCCC
>JACNJN010000175.1:0-4136 GCA_014382535.1 Candidatus Desulfolinea nitratireducens
ATTGTATTTACGATTTATGCTCTCAGTTTTCAATTAGATAATTATTGGGGATGGCTGCTGGGGCTTGGCGTTACAATGGTTCTTTTTGCCTTGGCACTCTCGTATATGTGGAATTCTGGTTACTCTGACAACAAGGTCATCGGAGGGATTCTGCCTTACAGAGATGCCTATCACTATTACAACGGCGCTCGTCTGATGCTTGATGGGCGCACACTCCCCGAATACACAGTTCAGGCTGCTGGACGCCCTCTTTTCCCTGGCTTCATCGCTTCTTTATTGTTGCTCACAGGTAAAAATTTACAAATCAGCATAGCTGTTCTCGTCGGTCTGGTGGGATTTACCAGCTATCTATCTGCCCACAATTTGCGCGCTGCCTTTGGCCCGCTGCCCGCTGCTCTCTATCTTAGTTTTTCCTTCCTCTATGCTCAATCCCAGATTGGATTTCTCCACACAGAATTGCTTGGCTTGATTTTAGGGAATTTGGGTTTCATTCTGATCTGGCAATCAGCTCAACAACGAAATCTTAAAAAGTTAATCTTTGCGATCTTTATTTTAATGACCGCTGTCAGTGCACGCGCGGGCGCTTTCCTCATCTTTCCTTTGCTGGCTTTTTGGGCAGGATGGGTTTTTCGAGGAGAAGCACGTTTCTCCTGGAGGAGTTTTGGGATTACCTCCCTGGTTGTAATCCTTTCTTATCTCAGTGTTAACACACTCTATTCCCGCATCTTTGTAGAGCCAGGCAGCTATACCTTTGGAAACTTCGCCTATACCCTTTACGGACAAATCCATGGTGGGACAGGCTGGAATCGTGCCATTCAAGATCTAGCCACAAGAGATCCTGTGATTATCATGGATTCCGCGATCCAATTTTTTAAGGAACACCCATTTAGCCTGCTCATCGGTATAGCAAAATCCTATCGTGATTTTTTCATTCGCGGCGATATGGGAATTTTCAGCTTTTTCGGCCCAAAAACCATCTGGCTCGATCTCATTCTTTGGATAGCGAGTGTCATTCTGCTAATTATTGGACTGCTCCGCACCATCAAAAATATCAAAAATCCGATATCGTCTCTTATTCTTGCAGGCTTTATCGGAATTTTTCTCTCCATCCCCTTTCTGCCTCCTATTGATGGAGGTAGGCGCTTCTACGCAAGTACAATGCCCTTCTTCTTTGCGCTGATTGCATTAACGCTATCTTCCACCAAAAAAGAAGGGATAAAAGTGATCAGCGACAAGCAAATCGTGACCGCCCCCCTGGCTGGCTTGATCGCGTTGATGACGCTAATCATGCCCTTCTTCATCCTCCAATTTACCACCACCCCGGAAATAGCCTCACCCTCCTGCCCTGTTAACCAGGTCCCATACGCCATTCGTCTTGACCCAAATTCCTATCTTGATATCGCTCCCGAGCAAGAGATTCACTGTGGCAATGTCCCATATATCTGTTTTGATGATTTTTCTCAAAATAGCACAGAAAAAAAGACCAATCTCCTTTACCAGGAGTTAGTTAATCAAGCCAGGTTAGAAGAGGGTACATTAAGGATCTTAGTCGCGAATAATCTCGTTCCACGGAAAAGTCTTCACTTCTTTATTAGTCCCGCAGATCTACTTACACTCATCCCGCCAAGGGCGATAATCTCAGGCTGCGCGACGAAGCTTATTATAAAAAGTTTTCCAACTATCTACAAAATAGAAAGCGTCGCTTTTCCCTGATTCAAATAAAGGGCCCTTTGATATTCAATCCAAAATCTCGATCTTGTCTGGGAGATTTGGCACTGAGCAAATAAAGGCAAATGGCTCATCACCAATACTCTCATACGAATGTGGCACCCCAGCGGGAATAAAGACCACATTATCCTTCTCCACCTCGTAGACCTCGTCTCCTATCGTGATGCGGGCCCGCCCGCTCAAGACAAGCTGTTCATGTTCCACTTCGTTGGTGTGTTTTGGCATTCCGCCACCGGGCTGAATTTCAAAGCGGCGCATTGCGAAATTAGGCCCTTCATCTGACGAGATCAAAACCTGCATCGTTGTTTTGCTACCAGCTTTAACTTCAACCACATTTGCATCCGCAAATTTTCTGACAGACATATTTTCTCCTTCGATTCTATCTAAAAAGATCAGCTATTTCGCACCGTCCCCTTTTGCACTTCCCAGACGCTTGCCCTTTGAATAAATTCTTCCGTAAAAAACTGACTATCCGTTGTGGTGAGCAAGGCCTGCTCACTTTTTCCCAAATATTGTAATAAATCTTGCCTACGCTGCGAATCCAGCTCAGCCATGACCTCATCCAGCAAAATGACGGGCCATTCGCCAGACCGATTCTTCATCCAATCCACCTCGGCCAACTTGAGCGAGAGCAAGGCCGTGCGGATCTGCCCACGTGACCCATAATGACCCAGATCTGTCCCGCTTGCCATGAATCTCAGTTCATCGCGATGCGGGCCTATGGTTGTCACACCGCGAGCGATCTCCTCGCTACGCAAGGCTATCAAACGCTCGGCAAAAGCTTGTTTAATGGGATCAAGTTCAAATCCGGAGCGATCCGTCTCCGTTTCCATCTTCAAGGCAAATTGTTTTTGTGGTGTTGCCAAGGGATCGAAGGCTGGTTGATAGGCTAATCGGAGCACCTCTGATCCGTGCGTCAATTCTCGATGGATGCGTGCCGCCAGCGTTTCCAACTCCTGAATGGCTTGAATCCGCCAAAGGATCAACCGCGCACCCCGATCTGTTACCGTTTCATCCCAAAATGCGAGTTGGTCGGGGTCTCCGCCGCGCTCTGATAACTGCTTGAGCAAGGCGTTGCGCTGCGACACCGCCTGCGCATATTCGCTCAGGGTATGCGCATAAGCCGGGATGATTTGCGCCAGGGTCTGATTAAGATAACGACGACGTTCATCCGGGCCGCCCTCAATGATCTGCGACATTTGCGGGACAAATAGCACCGCGTTGAAGTGACCGACAGCCTCGTTTGCTGAACGCTTGACTCCATCTAATAATATCTCTTTGCGGAGACGTTTTCCGTTAACACCGACTGGTTCATAGATCAGCCGCACCTCCAAACGATGGCTGGCGCCTCCGCTTTTATAGTCCGCAACGATGCGCCCAACGGTAAGTTCCTTGCTGCGTGCGGATATGAAGTTGATCAATTGCCGATCTGAATTTGTTTGGAATGACGTGAAGGCCGCCAAAAAATAGATCGCTTCGAGAATGCTGGTCTTACCTTGCGCATTACTGCCGACCAGCAAAACAGACCCTCGTGGAATATCCATATCCAGGCGGGCAAAATTACGGAAGTTGGTCAGGGAAAGGTGGGTCAGGTGCATAAGAGGTGATGAGTGAAATGTGATTCGTGAAGCGTAAACAAAAATTTACTGGTCTTAGAGTGATTGTGTTGGATCGGAGTGCGCCGCACCCGACTTTTGCTTTGATTCCCTTTAATCAGGCGATATTCAAGCGATGAACCAATCTCGTTAATGCAGATGCGACTCACTTTTCGGCAAATCATCACACTAAAAGCCAAAGAACCGAATTACTTTTCACGCTTCACGCCTTCGCGTATTAAACATTATCTACATAATCTTCTTCGGGTTGCCAGATACTCTCGGCAAGGTCGGTAAACAAGACACCGGTTAAGTGATCGATCTCATGCTGAAAAATGCGTGCCACCCAACCATTGAGTTTCAGCTTGATCTTCTGTCCATTCCGGTTTTTTCCCTTTACCACGATGGATGTGGAGCGTTCCACATCCCCAACGATGCCAGGGACAGAGAGACAACCTTCCACACCCATCACTTTCTCGCTGGACATGCGTGCTATCTCGGGGTTTACGACCACATATAATTTTGGCGGGGGAGCTTCATCTTCCTCGTTTTCCTCGTTCTCTTTCGCCTCGGCAAACTCGATCACCACCACCTGCTCAAGAACGCCGATCTGTGGGGCAGCAAGCCCAACGCCGGGAGCGTCACGCATGGTCTCGACCATATCGTCGATCAATGTTCGAAGATTATCATCAAATTTTTTTACTTCTCGTGCCTTGCGTCGTAAAACTTCATCTGGCACGGTTATTATTTTTCTTAAAGCCATCTGCTCACCTTTAAAAATTTGTTTTCACCAGAAAGATTTTACCCGATTTT
>JACNJN010000175.1:4260-9422 GCA_014382535.1 Candidatus Desulfolinea nitratireducens
ACAAAGAGGTCAGGCATGAAAGTAACCGTCCTTCAAGAAAATTTGGCCCGCGGTTTAGGGGTCGTTTCCCGTGCTGTTTCCCCACGGAGTACGCTCCCGGTTCTGGCAAATGTGTTGATCGCCAGCGACGAGGGACGTTTACGACTCTCTGCTACAAATCTGGAGTTGGGAATTACTGCCTGGATTCCTGCAAAGGTTGAAACAGAAGGTTCAACGACGGCTCCGTCACGCACATTTTCAGATCTGGTAAATGCCTTGCCCGGCGATCAGGCAATACTAAATCTTGATAGTGGCACGCAAACACTGAATATTCGAAGTGGTGCCTCCATCAATAATATAAAGTGTATTGACTCACAGGAATTTCCTCCACTGACCACTCCGGATATGGATGGGGCGATCCACTTGAATGTCATTGATTTCAAAGAGATGATCCAGCAAGTCGTATTTGCAGCATCCACAGATGAAGCTCGCCCTGTTTTGATGGGTGTTTTGGTCACAGTAAATGGCGACCAAATCGTGATGGCCTCAGCTGATGGATTTCGTTTATCGGTACGCAAGGCAACCCTCTCATCACCAATTGCAGAGCCTATCAATGCGATCATCCCGGCCCGCGCTCTCAGCGAATTAGCGCGGATTGCCGGGGATGGCACTGAGACAATCTCTATGGTTGTTCCCAAAGGCCGCGGGCAGGTAATCTTCCGCGTAAAAGATGCAGAATTGGTTTCGCAATTAATTGATGGCACCTTCCCTGATTATGAGCAGATCATCCCACGCTCATACAAATCCCGAACACTGGTTTCAACCGCGGCGTTGCTAAAAGCCTGCAAGCAGGCAGAAATCTTCGCCCGCGATGGGACGAATGTTGCCCGCTTTGAGATTAAAGCTGCTGCCAATGATATGGAACCTAGCGAGGTGGAAATCTCCGCACAATCGGAGGAAACTGGTTCAAATGAGACCATTGTCGAAGCAACAGTAGATGGGATTGGTTTGCTGATCGCATTCAATGTCAAGTTCCTTCGTGAGGTCCTGGAAATCACAAAGACGCCGAATGTGGCGCTTGAGACCTCTGCGCCGAACGCACCTGGTGTGATCCGCCCGGTTGGAGATGATGACTTTACCCACGTCATTATGCCTATGCACCTGGGATAATTTCCGGTTTGAAGGTTTACAAACCCAAAGATAAAGAGTAAAGTGTCAGGGATGATTATTACCCTGACATTTTTTGCATATCCATAAGAAAACACATATGACCTTAGCTGCCCCTTCTTCTGATCGCATCCTTAATATTTATCTCACTCTCAACCAATATCCCGTGTTGAGCAGCCGTATCCGGGCCCGAATGCGCAGAGAGCTATTTGAACGCGGTATCATTTCCCGGGAAAATTTTAACACCGAGGCGCGTGAAAAGGCGGTCATCTCCCAGGAGCGCGAGGGGCTGCGTGATCCTTTTAGTGAAGAGACTTCGGAAATCTGGGAACTACGCCTGGCACGAATTCGAGATTCACTGACTGATTTTTATTTTGCCTATAATTTTCCCTACGATCATCTTGAGGAGATCATCGTCAAAATCCTTGCGGAGCGCGGCAGCCTGACACCAGATCTCATCACCTTTAATCCTGAGCTTGCCCCGCAAGATATGATCTTTGATCAGGCTACCGCCATCGAAAGTTTACCTCCTGATCAGCGAGAAATTCTTGAAGCGCGCCTCCAGGACATCAAGGTCGTACTAATTCGTACGCTGATCAGTGACCAGCTTGCCTATATCAAAATTGCCAAAGAATGGTTTCAGATCTCTGATCTTCAAAAAATCCGTAAAAGGAAGATCGGAGAAGGGAAGATTGGCGGTAAAAGCGCCGGGATGCTCCTTGCCGCCCGCATTCTTGCAGAGGTCGCGCCAGATGAGATTAAAGCACTGATACGCACCCCAGACTCTTACTATCTTGGATCTGGTGTGATGTATGACTTTATGGAAAATAACGGACTGATGAGGTGGGCAGATCAAAAATATGAGCCAGAAGAGGTGATCAGAGAAGATTATCCAAAATTGCTGAAAGAATTTTGCGAATCAAAATTTCCGGATGAGATTCTCGAACCATTGAGAGCGCTGATTGAAAAAGCTGGAAAACAACCGCTGATCGTGCGTTCGTCCAGTTTGCTGGAAGATAATTTTGGCTCCTCCTTTGCGGGAAAATACGAAAGCTTTTTTTGTCCCAACCAGGGAAGCGTTGAAGAAAATCTGGCCGCCCTCACGGATGCAATTGCCCGTGTCTACGCCAGTGCACTGAGACTTGAACCAATCGTTTATCGTGCTCAGGTAGGATTGATTGACTACGATGAACGGATTGCCATATTGATCCAATTTGTTGAGGGAGAAAAAGTTGGTGACTATTTCCTGCCACACGGCGCAGGCGTGGCCTTCAGCCGCAATCTCTATCGCTGGTCTCCTGATATTCGTCGGGAAGATGGTTTCCTGCGCCTGGTCTGGGGCCTGGGTACACGGGCTGTTGACCAAACGGGCAATGATTATCCTCGCCTGGTTGCGCTCAGTCGCCCCCTCCTGCAACCGGCTGATAATATCAAAGCCATTCAACGGTATTCCCAGCAATACGTTGATTTGATCGATCTCAAAACCAATGAATTTCGCGCCTTACCTGTTAGCGAGGTGGTCAATTCCCGCTACGCGCCACTTCGCTATATTGCGCAAAATATCGAAGGCGGCTTTCTCTCTTCCCTACACACCAATCTAATTGATAAAGAGAAACTGGTGATCAATTTTGATGAACTCCTCCGAAGGACAAAATTTGCAGAGCATATGAAAACGGCGCTCAGCTTACTTGAAAAACATTATAAAGCCCCGGTTGACACAGAATTCGCCATAAAAATTCTCGAACCAAGATCTATCCAACCCAAAGTAGAAATCACCATCCTCCAATGCCGTCCGCAAAGTCAAATAGAAGAAGGGAAAGAAGTTAATCTGCCCTCCAAAATTGCCAAGAAAAAAATAATCTTTTCCACCAGACGAATGGTACCGCGTGGCAGCGTTAGCAATATACGGTATGTCCTCTTTGTTCCTCCTGAAGGGTATTTCAGTATTGCCTCCCAAGGTGAGAGAAATAAATTGGAACGAGCGATCGGTCACCTTAACGCAGCGTTGGATAAAGAAATCTATATCGCTGTGGGGCCTGGACGTTGGGGAACATCAAGCCCGGATTTGGGCGTGCATATCGGCTACGCAGATATCTATAATACCCGTGCTTTGGTCGAGCTATCTGGCGAGGGCGTCGGAACCGCCCCCGAGCCATCCTTTGGGACCCACTTTTTTCAGGATTTGATGGAAGCGAAAATCTACCCCCTGGCAATCTACCTTGATGATGAGGATGTCATCTTCAACAGAAAATTCTTCTACAAGACCCCCAACCACATCCAGGACTGGATCAGCGCAGATGAATCTCTTATGAAATGCCTGAGGGTAATCGATGTTAAAGATTTTCTCCCCAAGCATCACCTTAGCCTCGTTATGGATGATGAAAAAGGGAAGGCAGTCGCTTATCTTGAAAGAGAAGATCAGGGTATGGTCTCGATCTGATAGACTACAAACCGGCGATTATTATAGATTTTTTCCAGACCAATCGGGCAGGAAGTGATTTCTTCAGGCGCGATCTGCCCCATATCCTCCCATTTTTTATTAATAACCACATAATCTCCATGCTCAAGATTTTCACATGTTAAGACAAGAATTGAATCACGCCCGGTCATCAGGCGCATGATGCGGGGTTTGAAGAAAATGATCAGGCTATCTTCGGGCAGATTCTTCTTGACATAGTCAAATAACTCAATAGCGACCTCGTCGAATGGCCCATGGATTTCTCTCTCGCTGGCTAAATTCCCCAAAGCTCCCTGCCCGGAAATGACAAAGAAAGCAAGCGCCAAATAGATCAAAACCCCGCGGTAAAAAAGCTGGAAGATTTTTGAGGTTCTTTCTGTCATGAAGGAAAGAACCGCGCCAAATCCCTGCGCCGCGAGGTAAATGAAAACCGGAATAATGGGGAAGAGAAAACGAATTCCCTGTAGAGCAGGCCAGGAGATATAAAGCAAGAGAGTCAGAACAAAGTAGAGAATAAAGAGGATATTTTCTTTAAATTTCCGAAATATACCGGCAAGAAAGAAAAGACAAAAAATGCCGTATAAAACTTGAGCATAGGCGATTTCTGCAAAAAAGGATTGACCAAGGTTCAAATAAAAGAGTAAATAGGGCCATAATTGGGAAAGACGGAAGTTTTCATAAAGGGATAAGTGAGAAGCCTGCCCATCGGGGAAAATCAGAGAGGTCAGTATCCACAAAGCAAAAAAGACGAGGTAAGGCGTTGCCAACAGGAGAATATTCTTTTTGATCTCAACAAAATCCATCTTCCCTTTAACGAGAAGAAATATCTCGTAGGCAATCAAGGTGGGGAGCAGTAGCAAGCCATTTGTCCGGACGAAGAAAGCGGCAAACATCATGCCCCCGATGAGAATCCACCTGGCGTATCCCGATCCATTTGAGGAGGGTACAGCATCCTGTCTATCGATTAAAAAGAGGGCAAACGTTGAAAAAAAGAGGAAGACAATATCAGAGAGGATACTATCCTGCGCATTCAAGAAAACTGGATTGAAGGCAAAGATGGCCATTAAAGCAAGCGAATCAAAATATGACAGGCGCTTTCGGAGAAGAAAAAAGAGACAAAGGAGAAAAAGAAGATAAAAGAGAATGTTGAGCAATTTCATACTCAACGTGCTGATTCCCATCAGCGCCAGAACCGGGGCGAGGAGGAGCGGGTATCCCCAAGGATAGGCTATCGGACCAACTGGTACATCCGACTCGAGAACGGTAACTGTATTATGAAAAATAAAACCGGTGAGATCACCGTCGATGATACTCCTTGCCTGCATGATATAGGCCGCAAAATCACTATAGGCCCAATTATGCCCGCTTGTGAGCATGCCATAGCCGAGTACTCCTGATAGGATCAGGACCACGATTAATCCAAGAATTTGTTTTTTTGTCATTTCTGAGTATATAGTTGCCAAGTGGTAATGAAGAATAAATAGTGCGGATTTTAACCAAACCTTGCAGGCGGGTGATCGGCTGTTGATGATTTGGGCTTTGCTCTAAAGGATAATAA
>JACNJN010000176.1 GCA_014382535.1 Candidatus Desulfolinea nitratireducens
ACCGCTTGAATATCGACATTGGCGTGCATCGGAACGATGTAGCTTATTAAAAAACCAATCGGGATAAAAAAAAGAATGCTGCCGGATACTTTGCCCCATGTAAAATACCCGGCTGCGATGTCCTGAGAAAAAAAGATTCCAAAAATAATGGTAAATTGAACCAAAAGGAAAACGCGAAGCCAGATTTTAAAAGGACTTTTTTTCATCTCTCCACGGAAAAATTGGATCAATGTTTTTAGAGAATTTATTCTTCCATTATTCATATATTAATAACCAATAAGGATTGCAGCCGAACCAGAGCGGTGTGTACATAAGCTGATTTCTGTCTGAATAAGGCTGAATTGTATCATTGCCTAAATTACCTGAGTTTGTCTTCTCGCAATGAAAAAGCCCCAAATCAATGTTTGGGGCTAATATTCAGAGATGATTTTGCTATGCAGAAATACTGGAATCCTGCACTGCAATTTCGTTAACCGTTGCGCTGGACACTGCGGCATAGATGAGCAATCCCAGTCCCACGACGAGTAAAATCCCTCCTCCAACCATCATTTGGGTATGGAAATGATCTGCAAGGTTGACGCCGTCGAAGATGTGGGTCGGGCCCGCCCACATTTGGACGCTGAGGAAAAGCATCCCGGCTACAATGGCGGTCATCCCACCTGCAGCGGTTTTCCCGTTGTGATCACTTTTTTCAAAGTCAACCAGTTGTTTGACCTTTGGGAGTCCAAGGATCAGGAAAACGATCAGGGTAATGACTGTTGCATAGACGACCATGTCTACGGGCATGGATGACCCGCGTAGTGAACGTGAAGTTAATATGTGAACGATGCCAATCACTGTTCCAGAGATGAGGGCGATCAGTGCGTCACGATAGGCGTTTTCTTTTCCACGGACAAGCGCAATGGTGCCGCGAATACCCAGGATACCGATGGCAGTGGTCGCGAGGACATAGAAGATGTAGAGCCATTGAAATTGCGCTATGGCTTCCATGCCCTCATATTTGGTCGCATCCAGAGCTACACAGGTTGTTCCAACCCCGCCTAAAATCGTAAAGGCAGCGGTCAATCCCATGAACAAAATACCGATGAAACGTAAAAACTTTCCCATTTTATTCTCCTTTTGTACATTGATTAGATTGTGCTTTTATATATTCTACACGTTATTGTGAATATGGACACAAGTGAAAAGGTAAAAAAAATGACAATCGCTTTATGCGAATGCCAAAATGAAGACTTATCTGGCTGCAAATCCGATCACAAAAGTAGCCGTCATGAGCAATAACAGACCGGGAAATACCCTCAAAATAGTGTCTTTTGAGAGAATGGGTTTGCCAGACTTAAGGAAGGTCAGCAGGAGACCGCCGACGCCAATCAACGCGCCACCGAACCCAACCCATGCGAATCCCGCCGGGGTTTTGCCCTGGATGCTAAAGATGATCGGGAGCAGGAAGATGAGCATCCCGGCGATGCCATGGACAGTCGCGACAGGAATGATGGCAAATGCACCTGTTAATTTAAAACGAGTAATGACGATTAGCAAAAAGCCAAGGATGGCAAATGTCAGGTAGATTGGCTGCCAGTCTGGGAGATGCTCAGAAACGAGACCCAATGAAAGACTGAGCGGGACAATGGTCGAGATGATGACCACGAGCGGACTGTTGAGGATGTCGAAGCCGAGGATGATCAGAAGCAAGCCTGCCACGAGTAAAACGCCAAAGGCAACAGTGAATGCGGCTAAGGCGAATGTGCCAGTATCGGAGATGCCCTCCACAATTTGATAAGCTGCGAGCAATCCCATGATGAGGAGTAAGAGGCGATCACGTCCAGAGATTTTTTTCATTGTGTATTTCAGGATTAGAACATGAGTAAGATCATCGCGCTAAACATATAGAGCGAAGCGTATTTGAAGAGACCAAAATTGACAGTTTCAGATGGCTTAATAACACTGGCTATTGCCAGGGCAAGTAAGCCTCCAGAAAGGACGCCCATCAAGCGCAGGAAACCCCAGCTCGTGCCAATCCCGTAGGCGGCGATGCCAATTACGATGGCGCCAAGTACACTGGAAATAGCAATAGTGTTGCGGGTGAAGAAATCTCCATAGGTGGAAGGGAAGGTGGGAACCCCTGCCAATTTGTAGTCCTCCCTGTAGCGCATGGAGAAGGTCAGGATATGGGTGGGAATCCAAAAGAGAATCGCGAACATCAGGGCGATGCCGATCCAGTCTACTGCGCCTATACCAAGGGCGCGTCCAGCCAAAATGGGCATACCGCCTGAGATACCGCCCCAAATAATGGACCAGGCAGTTTTGCGTTTGAGCCAAATCGTATAGAGGACTACGTCAATGAAGAGGCCGCCAAAGATGATCAGTCCATAAAGTGGGTCCATCGCCACGGCGATCGCTGTACCGATAAGGGAGACAATCAACCCCAGTCTCAGAACCTCTTGCGGGGTGACCAGACCAGCGGGTAAGGGGCGTTTGCTGGTACGTGGCATTTTTGCATCGATATCCCGGTCATACCACATATTCAGGATAGTGCTTCCGCTAATGGTCAGGAAGAGGCTAAGAAACAATCCCAACATTGTGGATAAATGGGTGACAGGGCAGCGTGCGGTCATATAACCGGCGAGGCCTGTTATCATCAGCAGCGAAGTTTGTGAATATTTTATCAGTGGCCAATAGAGACGAAATTTGGTTTTTATTTTGTTCATCATACTGCTCCAACGCTGGTATCAGGGAGAACGATGGTAATTCGGACAAAGACTGGCGAAATTATAATGTCGCCAGTCTTTATTGTCTAGCGGACTAGTCTTTTACACAGCGGAATCCGACTCCGGGGCTGACATAAGTTGGGGTGGCATTGTTGCGCACCCAAAGTCGCAGATCCATTTCATAGGTGTCTTTTGAGCCACCGCGCATGAAGCGATAGTGCATATCCTCGTAGACGTTACCGGTCCACTGCCATACATTCCCGGCCATGTCGTACAAACCGTACGGAGAGGCTGAATCGAGGGTTTGGTAATTGCCAAATTTTTTGCCGTTGTAGAAACCGACCGGGGATGTACGTGAACCAACGTTGCTCATATCCTCGAACGGATCACGGCTGGCATAGAAGTTGGCGTTTTCTCTGGTAATTTCTTCGCCCCATGGGAAGGGACGTTCATCGGTACCACGAGCTGCTTTTTCCCATTCCATTTCGGTGGGGAGACGGTAACCATAATAGTCGCAGTAGCCCCAGGCCCCAAACCAGGAGACCATCGTCATCGGATGGTTCTCGTAACCAGATTGAGCACTGAAGGTTAAGTCTTCGAATTCAACTCGTTGGGAAGGGTCGTCCAGCGGTATGAAAACCCAGTCACCGGCTTTGATCTCTTCCTCGTGTTCGAATCCTCGGAAAATATCGCCAGGATAAAATCCGACGATTTCATCATTTACAAATTTTACGGAGCCGTCGGCCAGAGCCGAGTTCAAAAAATCAGCATATTGACTGACAGTTACATCCGTGACCATAATCTGGTAGGCAAGTGTACTTTCGATATGTTCGTGCTGGCCGAAATAGAATTCGCCTGCCGGGATTGGTACCCATGAATTAGGGTCTATGCCAGTTTCATAGATGGGCATCGGAGCGTTCAGGTCAACGGGGCCGCAGGAGGTCAGTAAAACGGTCAGCAGGATAAGGGGGAGAACGAAGCGTTTCATTTCATCACCTCATCTACGAGTTCATGTTCAACTTCTTCGGTCCAACGTCCTTTCGATTTGAATAAATCGACCAGCCGCCAAGCCAATACAATTGCCAGGAGTAGCAACAACATCGCAAGGCCGAAATCCATAGTGTACATGAGGGCATTGACCAGTGGTTGCTGTACGGCTTCTGTGATGAAGAGCCGTTTCATTTCAAAAATTGTCACAGCGGCAAAGGCGACATCGGAGAGAATGATGAGACCCCACCCATACCATTGGCGGACTTTGCCTTTCAGGCCGATCATGTCGCCATAGTACATTAGGATGATCGTGGCGATGATGGCTGAGAGTACGTGCCAGTGCCCGGTCAGTTCAATGCGTTCCTCACGAGCTGGCCAGACGCGGAAAATTTCGTCCAGGCGAATGGCCATGAAGATGCCGATAAAGCTGGTGGTGAAGTTCATAAAAAGCATTTGCCAGGTGGGACCGAATTTTAGTGGATCACGCAGCAGGGCGGAGAATTTCTGCCCGAAAGTGGGCTTTTCCAAATGCTCTGTCCCATCTCGAATAAGTTTTCTCCAACTCCAGATTAATAGGAATAGAGCTGCCAGCATCGATGGAGTTGCGCCTACATAAATGACCATATGGGCGGCAGGTTGCAGCGGGGTAACGACGCCCCACACCCCCAGGTTAAGTACGATAGTGCCCAGGATCATTAGCGGCATAGCGATTTTATGCCAGGTGCCCTTGAAATTCAACCAACGCCCAATGATGAGGGTCAGCATGATGGCGATCAGGGCCAGCATAATGTGCAGGTGGCCAATGACTGAATATTCCAATACGGTCTTGTGGGGCATGCGAATGATATTCTCAGCCAGGAAGGTTTCGAAGCCGTTCCCATAGAACGAACCGGGTACTGCTCCGAACATAGCCGAGAGCACCGTAGTGAGGGCTGTGGCAAAGAAGGCCATCCGCTCCAGGTCGATACCCTTTTTCGTATGGGCATATTCTTTATCCGTGTTGTGATATTTGGGATTCCAGGGCGATAAAGCAATGGTTAATAGGATACCTGCAAAGAAGATCAACGCTAAGCCAGTGATGTACAACCCGTGGAAAGCCCAGTTGTGACCAAAGTAGGCGAATCCCATCCCAAAGATCATTGCCATAAGGTAACCAACTGTAATAAGTACACGCACAGCTATCTTATAGAACTCTTTCATTTTTATCAGGCTGGTAACCATGTATGTCTCAATGGCGATGATGGCCATGGCAATTGTGTGATACAGGATGATGATGCGGCCTTCACGCTCGGTCTGGACCATATCCATACCCAGAGTCTTGACAACCACATCTCGGACTCCTAACTCAGCCATTGGCCCTGAGAGCATGCCCCACACGGCAGTAATAATGGCAACCATGGAGATTGCCACCAAAATCAAGCCTTTTGTCGAACCAAAGAGATAATTAAATCGTTTTGAAAATGCTTCCATATCGAGATTTCTCCATTTTAGTTTTAGGGAGATCAACTCCCTGGAAATAATTGGATTTATCTTAAATATCCAAATGTGCGAATATAAAACAACCTGTCTTGATTTCCATGAAAAGGGTATCACAGTGCAAAAAAATAGTCTTTAATAAAAGGCAAATAAGTACAAAAATGCACAGACAAGAAATAACTTCCGCAGCCCTTTAACCAGACTGCGGAAGTTATTAATTTGAGGTTTATTTCTTGATGTCTTTCATGAAACCCCAGGCAAAGGCAAGAGCCATAAGCAGGAGCAAACCAGCAAGGATGTTAAAGACAAACGCTGGGCTGAAGAAGAGCAATTGTGCTCCTGAAACAATGAATGCTAATGCTATGCCACCAAGGCCGATCAGCACACCGCCGATGCCAACCCACTCAAAGCCTTTGGCAGGGTTTCCCTCGCCATATTTTTTTACGAGGAATGGGCCCAGGAAGATGATTAATCCGGCTACACCATGGAAGAGCGGTACAGCAATTTTACGCAGAATTTCGATATCAGCAAAGCTAGCTACTGCAATCGCTAGAAGACCAATTGTGGCGAACCAGATATAGCCTTTTTTAAATTTATCATAGTATTGGCGTACAATACCAACAGAAATCCCGAAGGGGATCAGGCTGGCCACGGTCAATACAAATGGCGTGGCAAGAATTTCATAACCCATGAAGATCAAAAGTACGCCTGAAACGAAAAGTACGGCGAATCCCAGGATATAGTAGAGGGCGTAGACCTTCTTTTCCCAGCCGTAGCGGGTCCAGAAACGCCAGATCATATAGGCCGCTGTAGCGCCGGTTGCAAGCAAAAGTACGATGTCAAGAATTGTTGGGTGGGTCATAATACAGATTCTCCTTATGAGTATGTGGATAAGATCGACTTGAAAGCCGTAAAACAGACAACAACTAGTATATATTATTACAGGTTTTTTCCCGCCCGTCTGTGATAAAAGTCACATAAATATTAACCTTAGATGAGAGAGAAAAAGAGAGAGAGAGAGAGAGTTGCGAAAATAAAAGCGGATTCAAGAATGTTTTTGAATCCGCTTTGGGTTGTGTTGGTATTTATATTTTTAAACTTCGACTGTATTGGTCCACCTTGCCCATAAATTCTCTGGCCAAACCATGATTGCCACCAGGATCAGACAGGAAATGGGTGCGAGGGAGAATAGAGAGAAACGGCCTAATTCTTGAGCTGTAACGATGGCAAGGGGAACCCCGACTACAAGCTCCAAAACCCCGGCGGTAAAACCAGTCACCCAGGTCCATTCTTTTGCGCCGATCAAAATGGAGACTGTGGTCACACCCCATCCCAGCATGGCTACCCAATGCATACGCTGAACAAGGGCAAAGAAAGGTGAGCCGATGGTGATGATGCGACTCAGACTGGCAATGCCATTCATCAGGCAGAATACCCAGGCCATACCGGCCAGAAAACCAACCAGGGTTCGGCTCCATGTAAGATTTCCGACTGACCTCATCAATACAAAGAAGATGATCAGGAAGGGCCAGAAAATGGTGAAATATACCGGAGGCAAGCCGGCAGCCATAAAGGGAACGTTGATGAACCAGGCTCCCTGGAGAGAAAGCACAATCGCAATGCACGATAACAGGAAAGCCCAATCCTTTTTGGTGAAAAATCCATAAGCGCTGACAAGGAAGATCACACCACCCAAAATGCCAAGATCTGCCATGGCGGGGTTGATCCACTTGAGTAGGATCTCGCAGCCAGGTTCAGCTGCTTCAGCAGACATCCCTCGGAAGTACCAGTTCAGGAAAATTACAAAGTGCCCGATGATGCCCATTATCCCAGCAACGGTGGCGACTATGCCGCCCAGCTTCTCGTTTCTTTTCATCTTTTTTCTCCTTGATTAGTGGTCTATTGCAATCAGATTTGTTTGCTTCTGTTATGTGAAATATATAACAAAATCAAATTAAAGTATTTGCTTTTTCGCAAATGCTAAAACTATTCAAAGAATTCCTCACCAGTATGGCACGAACAGCCTTTATAGAAAGTTTCATTATTATGGGGAGCTACAATGATTGTCGTGCCAGGCTCCACCTTGAAATTGCACTTTTCAAAGAAGCGCGGTGCCTCTTCCCAGGCAGCGATTTGGATATCACAATCTACATAGATCGTTCCACTCCAATTTACGTTGCAGACAGGACCTGTCACGATATGATCGACAAGCTTCCTTTTTTCGTTGATATCAGCCAACACCTGTGACGATCCTTCCGTGATATCTGTATCCGCTAATGGTGGAAATGAGGCGATTTCGTCAATATAAATGATGCTCTCATCTGAACAAACCGTTTTATTGCGGGCGCAAGAGGACAGCATCACTACGCAGATCATGACCAAGAATATTTCCCAATATTTATTATCGTTGTATTTTGAACTGCTCATTGGTATCACTGGTGAATTGGATTTTTACCAGTATGGCATGAACAACCTTTGTAGAAGGCCTCGTTATTATGCGCGGCGACGTAAACCACGGTGTTGGGTTCAATATCCAAATTGCACCCTTTGAAGAAAAGCGGATTTGCATCTGCATCCAGTTCAGCTTCTGCTACCTGGGCATCGCACCCCACATAGATTATGCCGCTCCAATCGTCATTACAAACTGGCCCAGAAATATACTTGTCGACGAGTATCATTTTTTTACCGATCTCCACTTCAATATTTTCCGTTGACTGATCAGGACCAGGCGTGACCAAAAGCAAATTGGTCAACCTGAGGGTTGGTTTTTCTGAATCAAGTTCAGGCGGGCAAACTGTATTATTTCGTTCGCATGCTGTGAGCAGAATTGAGAATATGAATACTGTAGCTGGAATAATCATTTTGGAAATCTTCATTTGGGGACTCCTCTGATGATTTGCGATATGTGAAATATAATACTAATAACATTATTATTCTTTGCTTTAACGCAAATACAAGAGCAAAATCCTGTCTTAGTCCGGATTTATACTGTAAAATACTTTTGCGCTCTCTGAATATGAGGTATTTATGGAACTTCTTGAATTGTTATCGGAAAATCCCATCTTTTCCAGCCTGGGTAGTCAGGATAGAGAAGTTCTTGGGAAATTAGCCATTACCCAAAAGTACAAGAAAGGTGAATGGATAACACATAATGGTGATCTTTGGCCTTATTTATTTTGGGTGGAAAAAGGCAAAGTGATTGCACTAAAAGAATCTGGGGAAGGCCGGAGCCTGATTGCTAATACGATCAATGCCCGTGAAATCTTCTGGGGACTGGCTTTCTTTGAGGAAGGTGAACCCATGCCCGTTGCACTTGTCGCGGAACAAGACAGTCAAATTTGCATGTGGTCCCGGGATGAGTTATTGCCTTTTTTATTTGAAAATGGGAAAATGTCCTGGGAGCTTTCACGGCAGATGATCTTGCGTATGCAGCAAGCCAGTGATGTTGTGGAAAGCCTTGCTTTTCAACCTGTTCAGGGACGATTGGCGAGTCTTCTCCTGAATCGCTACAGTGGTAATGGAGAGAACACCCCTGTTGCTCGCGATATGACCCTCGACCAAATGGCCTCTCATATTGGCAGCACACGAGAAATGGTTTGCCGTGTGCTCTACAAATTTGCAGATCAAGGGGTGATTAAGATTGACAGAACGGAATTTCTCATCTCAGATAAGAATATGTTGGAAAATATTGCTCATCGAGACTAATGCGAAAAGCCAGAGAGATAATTTACAGATTGATGTTTCAACTCATAGCTGGCCGATTAGCAACATTACTTTACTTTTCAACAGGAAATACCCCAAATTATTTCTGAGATCAAAAAAATCCGTAATCAAAAGCTTTGAAATCTTGATTATTGCTTAAGCCAATCCAACTACAGCCCGAAAACTCTGGTAGGCTGTGGGCATATCTGAAGACCTAAACTCAATTGTGGTTCCATCGAGACGAGTCGCTCCTGGTAAGCGGCTGGCACTATCAGCCATTTCAATGAAGTGGAACTGAACCCGCCCATTGATGGGTTCAACAAGTCTGAAGGGTTTGGGGGCGTTCCCTTCTGTTAGGCGCTGGACGGCCCCTTCTGTTAGGCGCTGGACGGCCCGCACCGCAGCTGCCTGGATCATCTCCTGT
>JACNJN010000140.1:0-1111 GCA_014382535.1 Candidatus Desulfolinea nitratireducens
GGGGCCTGCGTGCGCCGTTCCAAACTACGCAGATTATCGCCATAAGGAACTGTTTCTGTTCTTAGGACGCCACTTACCCCCTCCAGCCCGGGGATGATCAGCTCCTGGCCGATGACCAAATTGCCGTCTTCAAGACCATTGGTTTCCATGAGATTGTCAAGATCGATATTAAATCGTGAGGCGATATCCCAAAGGGTATCTCCCGATTGGACGATATAAGTTGGGCCTTCATCAGATTCTTGTGCTGCTACGGGGGTTGGTAAGAGCGAAGCAAATAAAAGAAATACTGCTGCAAAAAAAGGATAGATTAATTTAAATATCTTCAAATTTGACCTTGTTTCCGATATTAAAATCATCCCAACGATCGGGATGGATTTCTAAAATATACTTGGCTTTTTTTTGGGGGATATAAGATAAATGCCAACTTTTTGCCAAGACCTTATCTACCACCGTCATGGATGAGTCAATCCATATCACTGTTAGATCAAAACTAACGGCGAGCATGTGGATGGAAGCGTCGAGGCGGCTATCCCGTTTTTGGACAAGTAGCAAGCCTTCGGTTGGCGAAAGCTCGCGTCTAAATGTTAGACCGCGTAAACGGCAAAGAAAGGAGGCGCAGTATTTGATTTGTAGAAGCGCTTGGGAGGAAATATCCAGATTATGAACGTGAATAATATGAAATGTGGACATAAAAAAATAGGGCGGCTTTTGCCGCCCAGCTCGATTCCAGGCCGTGATCTATGATCTAAGTTGCGGTTTTAGCTAACACACCTTGGACACTATCCAGGAGAGCCTGGGGGCTAAAGGGTTTGGCGATATAATCATCCACCTTGGCAATATGCAAGCCAAGTACCTTATCAACCTCTTGGGCCTTAGCTGTGACGATTATGACCGGAATTAGTCTTGTTTTTTCACTGGCTTTTAATTGCTGGTATACTTCCCAACCATCCATATCCGGCATCATAAGGTCGAGTAATATCAAATCAGGCAGTTCATTTTTGGCTGTGGAAAGCCCTTCTTTGCCACCACCTGCGCCTTGCACATCGAACCCGTGTCGGTTGAGAATCAGGCGAATCAAATCAATCATTTCTGGTTCGTCTTCAATGCAAAG
>JACNJN010000140.1:1443-9204 GCA_014382535.1 Candidatus Desulfolinea nitratireducens
TATAGCGGTGTCTCAACCTGGACCAAGGAAACTCCGCAGGAAGTAATGTTGGGAATGAATGAGCCGCGTTTTGACTCGGAGGGGCGCGTCATTCGGACACGCTATCCCGACTTTTATTTATATAATATATATTTCCCGAATGGACGACGAGGGCATGAACGGGTCGAATATAAACTCGATTTTTACGAGACTCTCCTCGCGACCTGCGATGCCCTTCAAGCAGCAGGTGAATCAGTCATAATTACTGGTGATTTCAACACTGCCCATAACGAAATCGATTTGAAGAATCATAAATCAAATCAGAAAACTTCCGGCTTTTTACCCGAGGAGCGTGCCATGATAGACCGCTATTTGGAGCATGGCTTTGTAGATCCATTTCGGCACCTTTATCCTGAAAAGGAACAATATTCATATTGGTCTTCCCGAGGGAATGCGCGTGCCAATAATGTTGGTTGGCGGATTGACTATTTCCTGGTCTCAGAAAACTTGCTCCCGCGCGTTCAGGATGTGATCATCCATGATGATGTTCTTGGTTCAGATCATTGCCCAACTGAATTGATAATTCTGTAATAATTTGCACCGCAAGATCATCTAAATACCCAATAATCAATTATCTTAGAAAATTATATGAAAATCTCTAAATAGTGTATTTTTAGGATAGAGATTGGTATAATCTCCTCGAACAGGAGGATTCTGTGGAATCTAAACGAAGTCAATCATTTTTAGTTTATACCTTACTCTTCATTGCGATCATAGCAATGGTGTATATGAGTGTCAGGCAGGACGCAATCTCAAATGAGCCTCTGTCAATAAGCGAAGTTGCTCAGGATGTGCAGGCGCAAAAAGTCAACCGTATTCTTGTTGAAAAAGACGACAAGATTGTCGTAATCTACGGAGCGGGTGACGATGCCATTGAGCGTATTTCTCATAAAGAGCCATCCAGCACCCTGGTTGAACAGTTAATTAATTTGGGTGTTTCTTCTGAAGCTTTATCTTCTGGAAAAGTCAAGGTTGAAGCGCGTCCCCCGAGTGCATGGTCTGGATTTTTAGCCAGTGCATTATATATTTTACCGGTTCTCTTTATGGCCGGCATACTCTGGTTTATCTTTCGTCAGGCGCAGGGAAGTAATAATCAGGCGATGTCTTTTGGCAAATCTCGTGCTCGTATGTTCACAGGTGAAAACCCCACTATCACTTTTGAAGATGTGGCAGGTGTTGATGAGGCAAAAGAAGAACTGAGCGAGATTGTCGAGTTCCTGCAAGAGCCGGAGAAATTTATCCAGCTTGGAGCACGCATCCCCAAGGGCGTTCTGCTGGTTGGTGCTCCGGGTACAGGTAAAACCCTGATGGCAAAAGCTGTCTCAGGTGAAGCTGGTGTCCCCTTCTTCTCAATTTCTGGTTCTGAATTTGTCGAAATGTTCGTCGGTGTTGGCGCAAGTCGTGTTCGTGATCTTTTCGAACAAGCCAAACGTCATGCCCCTTGCATCATCTTTGTGGATGAGATCGACGCGGTCGGTCGCCAACGTGGCGCAGGATTGGGCGGTTCTCACGATGAACGTGAACAGACTCTTAACCAGATGCTTGTTGAAATGGACGGATTTGACACGGATACCAATGTGATCATGGTCGCGGCGACAAACCGCCCGGACATTCTTGACCCAGCCTTGCTTCGCCCTGGACGTTTTGATCGTCGCGTGATGCTGGATCGCCCGGATATGGTAGGACGCGAAGCCATTCTAAAGGTTCATGCCAAAGGCAAGCCCCTTGATCCCAAAGTGGATTTGGGTTCCCTCGCTCGCGGCACACCGGGTTTTGTGGGTGCAGATCTTGAAAACCTGATCAACGAGGGTGCGCTTTTAGCCGCTCGCCGAAACAAAAAATCGATCGGTCAAGAGGATCTTGAGGAAGCGATTGAGCGTGTCGTGATGGGTCCCGAGCGCAAATCCCGTCTGATATCAGATGAAGAAAAACGGATCATCGCCTATCATGAGGCTGGACATGCGGTTGTTGGCAATGCAATTGCTGAAGCTGATCCTGTCCAAAAAGTGACTATTGTTGGACGCGGGCAGGCCGGTGGTATTACCTGGTTCCGTCCCGATGAAGATCGGATGTTGCAATCTCGCAAGAAATTGATGGCTACATTGGCTTATGCCCTTGGTGGTCGTGTTGCAGAAGAAGAAATTTTTGATGATATTACTTCGGGTGCATCCAGCGACCTCGAACAAGTGACCACGATGGCACGTATGATGGTCACTCGTCTCGGCATGAGCGAAGAACTTGGTTTGATGACCTACGGAAAAAAAGAGGAACTTATTTTCCTGGGTCGTGAAATTTCAGAACAACGCGATTATTCTGATGCGGTTGCTGAAAAAATTGACGCCGAAGTCCGCAAACTTGTAGACCAGGCATATAAAAAAGCCAAGAGTATTTTGAAAAAATATCGCAAGGAATTAAATGCGGTTGCGGATGAATTGATCGAAAAAGAAAGCATTAACCGAAAAGAGTTCGAAGCGATCTTCCCACCGCCATTTGAAAAGAAGAGTGGTACGCCACAAATCGCATAAGTTTGTAGCGCAGTATTAGAAAAATAAAACGAGGTCTTCATCAAAGAAGACCTCGTTTTATGTTTTGCTGCGATTATATTTTCTCTTTACCCTTCTGTCTCTTTATGCTGACGAACCAACTCGCGCCGCAAAATCTTGCCGACCGTTGTTTTAGGTAGCTCGTCACGGAATTCCACATGCGAGGGAACCTTATATTTTGCCAGCTTTTCTCTTGAAAATTCCTTGATTTCCTCCTCGGTAAGCGTTTCGCCTGGTTTGACCACTACCCATGCTTTTACAGTTTCACCGCGATAGGGGTCTGGAATACCTGCCACACCTACTTCGAGTACCTTCGGATGATCTGAGATCGCTTCTTCAACTTCACGTGGCCAAACCTGGAAACCACCTGGTTTGATCAGTTCTTTCTTCCGGTCAACAATATAGAAATAACCATCCTCGTCCATGCGGGCGATATCACCGGTATAGAGCCAGGTTCCACCATTCCATTCTCGCAAAGCATTGGCGGTTTCAGTGGGCATATTATGGTAGCCATGCATCACCTGCGGCCCCTTAAGGATGATTTCGCCGATTTCACCAATTGCCACCTCGGTTTCACCATCATCGAGACTTACGATCCTGCAGTCGACATCTGGCAGTGGCATCCCAATTGAGCCGGTTTTATTCACACCAGCCAGTGGATTACAGTGGGATGCAGTTGGTGCTTCAGAGAGGCCATAGCCTTCAGAAACTTTGCCACCGGTCAATTCTTCAAATTTATCTTTGGTCTCACGCATTAAGGCTGCAGATCCAGAGATGCAGGCCTTGATCGAGGATAAATCATATTTCCCTGCCAGCACATCAGGATGATTGTTGATCGCATTATATAAAGTAGGTACGGCGGGGAAGATCGAGGCGCGGTATTTGCTGATATTGTCAAGCACATCCTTGAGGTCACGAGGATTTGGAACCATCACCAGGGTAGATCCGGTTGCAAATCCAAAATTCATCCCGGCCACCATACCGTAAACATGGAAAAGCGGAATAGCCATCAGGACAACTTCTTTGCCAATCTCAAGGTTGGTCATCCATTTGGCAATTTGTAAAGAATTGGCAACAATATTGCGATGTAGTGCAACCGCTGCTTTTGGAACTCCAGTCGTCCCGCCACTATATTGGAATAAACATGAATCATCGGGACCAATATCCAGCTTGGGACGATCCGAAGGTTGATATTTTTCCAGCAAATCCTTCATCCAGATATCGCCCTCTGCTAATCCGCCTTCAATGCGGTGTCCGCCCTTTTTCTCGACGGCGAGGGTAAAAAGTACACGCGTCAGGGCCGGGAGCGTTTCCTTAAGATTGGTGACGATGATGGTCTTGACATTTGTCTGGTCTTGAGCAGATTTTACTGTCTGATAAAAATTGCTCATTACAAGCATTATTTCGATACCAGCATCTTTGGCCTGATGAGCGATTTCAGATGCTGTATATAGCGGGTTAGAGGCAACGACGACTCCCCCGGCTTTCAATACACCATAATAAGCCATTACAAACTGTGGCGTATTCGGCATAAAAATACCCACGCGGTCGCCCTTTTTCACCCCCAAATCTGCCAAAGCACCTGCCAGTGTATCCGTAATCTCATCCATTTCTTTATAAGTTACTTCTGCCCCCTTGAAAATTGTACAAGCCTTATCAGGATACTTTTGTGCGGCATCTTCCAAAAAATGGAATAATGGTTTTTGTGGATAATCAATATTCTGTGGAACACCAACATCGTAGTTCTTTAACCAGACATTTTCCATGGGGAGCCTCCTCCTATTAACTTGAGAGAAATTTCTTTGGCTATTTTATTGAATCTATTATACAGGAAAAAATCCGTTGAAACCCCATTTTGATCAACCAGTTACGGATCAATTTCTCAATGTGGATGACTGACTCCGCACTGCCCGCATCGAACCAATGGATACTGGCATCATCCTCTTTGAACCAATTGGCTTGCCTCCGTACGAAAACGCGGGTTATCCGTTTAATTTGCGTGATCGCTTCGTCCTGGGTCATCTCTCCATTTAAGATCGCCACACACTCTCGGTAACTGATCGCAGACATGCTTGGTAGCTCTGCCGCATAGCCTTCATCAAGTAACCCCTGCACCTCACCCAGCAGTCCAGCGGCGAACATTGCCTCGATGCGCAGGTCCACGCGGTCGTAGAGCTCTGCGCGGGGGCGTTTCAATCCGATTGTTAGCAAATTGTAGGGAGATGTCCCGCTTTTCCTTTGAGACGAGAATTTCTTTCCTGTTGTCAATATGACTTCCATAGCTCGGATGGTGCGGCGCACGTTTCGATAATCGATCTTAGCAGCTGCCTGAGGATCAAGGATTGCAAGTTTAGCGTGCAGCCATTCAGGCCCATTACTTTCTTTCATCTTCTCCAGTTCAGCCCTTAACCGTTCATCTGCCTCCACTTTTGGTGGGAGCCAACCCTCTGTCACAGCACGCAAATATTGGCCTGTACCCCCGACAAGGAATGGCAATTTGCCACGTTCTCGTATCTCAGCTATCGCCTTTTGTGCCGCCTTTTGGAAGGTTGCCAGTGACCAAATTTCATCGGGGTCAGCTACATTGATCAAATGATGGGGTACACGTGCCAGCTCCTCAGCGGAGGGTTTGGCCGTGCCGATATTCATCCCGCGATAAAAAAGCCGCGAATCCGATGAGATAATCTCTCCATTGAGTCGCTCTGCAAGCTGAAGGGATAACTCTGTCTTTCCTACAGCGGTGGGACCAATTATTGCGATAAGGGGGGGCGTTAAACTTTCAACATTCACACTATCCAACCTTCCAACTCACAGAACATCTTCAAAATGGGTGATCTTTGGCTTTACTCCCGACGGTTTTCCTTCTACAGAAACCGCATCAATTTGCCAATGCTCGAGCGCTTTCTCCTGGGAATAATATTCGGCGGCAGCGAACATATGCTCCTGTTTTCGGGCGTTGATCGATTCTTCGGGATATCCGTAGCGAGCCGAGGTCCGCGTTTTGACCTCGACGAAGACTGTGATCTCGTCACGTCGGACGATCAGGTCAATTTCGCCATAGGGAGTGCGGACATTCCGGTCCACAAGCTGATAACCCTTTTCCTGCAAATAGACGGCAGCGATCTCCTCGCCCCAACCTCCGATTTTTTGGTTATGTTTACTCATGCTCAAATCCTACGGCATGGGAGGGGGGATGTCAAGCAAGAGGTGGTAAAATCTCCCTCCAAAAGGTGAATGATGAAAAATACAACTACTCTAATTTTACGAAATCAAAAATACGAAGTCAAAGCCGGCATGACCCTGCTTTCAGCATTGAAAAAGCTTGAAATCCTCCCCGAATCTGTGATTTGTGTGCGCGAGGGTGAATTGCTGACCGAGGATAATATGTTGAAAGATGGTGAGACGATCAAGCTTGTTTCTGTTATCTCTGGTGGATGATGAAGATGAGGAACCTTATGAGGAACCCGTTCCTTCCAAAGGAACGGGTTCCTGCTGATAACCCTACTGATCTGGATTCCGAAGTCTCCACACTTTGGGATATCTAAAAATCTGAAGACTTTAGTTTTCTGAGTGAAAAAATGAAATGTAAAAAATGCGGCGGCAAGGCCGTCATCAATATGCGACAGAATAATATGGGTCTTTGCAAGGATGATTTTTTAAAATGGCTTCCTGAGCAAACGCTGAAAATTATCGAGAAATACAAGATGTTCACCCCCAAGGAGAAAATCCTTGTCGCCGTTTCGGGCGGAAAAGATTCCCTTGCTCTCTGGGATATACTCCAGATTCTTGGCTATCAGGCAGATGGGCTATATATTGCTCTCGGTATTGACGAGGGGATTAACTACTCGGCCGAATCTCAACGGCTGACGGAAAAATTCGCAAATGACCATGATCTGAAATTGCATGTCGTGAATATTGAATCTGATTACGGGACAGATCTCCCGATGCTGGCCTCCAATACCAAACGCGGACGAGATAAACCCTGCTCCTCCTGTGGCTTGATCAAACGCCATGAAATGAATCGGATTGCCCGAGATTTTGGTTATGATGTCCTTGCCACGGGGCATAATCTTGATGATGAAGCTGCAACTCTCTTCTCGAATACTCTCCAATGGAATGGCGATTACCTCTATCGGCAGGGACCTGTCCTCCCTGAAAAGGATGGCCTTGCCCGCAAGGTAAAACCGCTATTCCGCTTTTATGAGCGTGAGATGGCGGCTTATACCTTTTTACGCGGCATCGATTATATTTACGATGAATGCCCTTTTGCAGAGGGGTCTACTTCAACCGAATATAAAGAAATCCTCAATCAGTTGGAAAATCAGCATCCGGGGGCAAAACTGCATTTCTTTGTCAAATTTCTCTCTGCAAAAAAGAAGGGGCTTTTTGCTGAACCCACCCGCGAGATCGTTCCGGAGCTGCATATTTGCCCCTCTTGCGGTCAGCCCACCTCCGCACGCGATTTTTGCACATTTTGCAGGATGATGGGGAAGGGCAGTGATCGGTAAAATTAGTACACAGTAACCAGTGTTAATGGAATCGGCTTTTTGCTGAACAATCACCCATTACACAGAGCCAAGCCAAGATCACACCTGATGCTACGCTCCAGATACAGTCGCGTGACCCGGTATCCTGTTCCTTGAGTATCCCAAAAAGGAAATTACGATGAGTTATCAAAAAATACCTAATTTACCACGACGTTTGCGAAATGGCTTGGATGAAGCAGCTGATTTGCTGGAAAAATATGGGCAACCTGAAGAGGCGTTAGAATTTCTTCTGGACCTTAATCAACACTATCCTCGACAAGCGGATGTTTTAAGCATGATGGCAAACGCTTATCTTGATTTAGGTGATAAGCGCGGCTATTTGAATACTATGTATATGTTGCATAAAATTATGCCAAATAGAGGCGATGTTAAATTTGGTTTGGCGGGGGCGTATATGTCAGAGGGGAGGTATGCTTTAGCCTACCAGACCTTTGGCGAATTTCTAAAAAAATGGAAGCACCACGAGCGGACCAAGGATGCTGAAGATGCACTCCTGATGTTAAAAGAGAATCTTGATGATATTCTGGCTCAGTTAGGTCTTGATTTTGAAAATGGACTGAAGTTTGCCTCCCAGCATGAACTTTTGCAAGTCTTTATGGGCTTGGGTGAGTATCAGCAGTGTAAGAAACTTG
>JACNJN010000052.1:0-6398 GCA_014382535.1 Candidatus Desulfolinea nitratireducens
CCTGGTAGTAATAAGGGACGGCTTTTTTCGTGTGTAATTAAAATAATGATCTGCTCTGGCTGGCTTTGTAATCCAGCGATTTTCCTGTGAAAGCAGGGATTACCAATCCCTGCAGAGCCATTGCAATGCCACTTTGATACACACCTATTTAGCCACTCCCTTAATAAAGGTAGGCAATCGCATCTAAATAAATTCATCAATAATTCGCTGTTAAAATAATAATTTCAGCCGTCGGTGCGGGATTAATCCCTGCCTCAAAATATGGGAGTCGGATCAACCCGGCTCTTTTTAGTCCGGAGGGCTTTCATACCCTGTGGGGCATTTTGATCTGAGGAAGGACTTTCGCGCCGCATCCTTTGGGGCAGTCCGTGCGGAAAAGAGAAAAAACTATGTTTTTGATTTATATGCGATTGCCCCAGTAATAGGGACTAGCTAAAAGTCGGAAGCAGAAAAAGGATATGAAGTTGCGAGAATCGTAGCGACAAAACAATCAGCATTCGCAAAAGCAATTCTTTTATTTAATATCTATCCTAAAATTCGTTATGAAAGGATGTCAGATTTGCATTGCACTTCGCAAGTGCGTACCCAAAGGGCATGCTATTGCAAGTCGGGTTTTCAATGGGTATATTTTTTTGCTCGAAGCCGATGGTCAACGCATCATCTAATAATCCGCAGATGTTTTTTCTTGGGGTTCTGAAGTTCTTTGGGTATTTCATGCCGATTAGGTATAATTGCTCCGCTCCACCCTTGACCGTAACTAACCAGTACCCTATAGTTTATTACCATAAATATATATGAAACTTAGCGAAATTTTTAGTTCCACCCTTCGAAAAGCCCCCACCGACGCAGAAAGCGCATCCTATCAGTGGATGGCACGTGGTGGTTATATCCGTGCAACCAGCGGCGGTGATTTCGTAACCCTGCCCCTCGCTCAGCGTTCGCTGAACAAGCTTAGGGCCAGACTCCGTCACGAAATGGATTCACGCGGAGGACAAGAGATCGGCCCGCATGCGAATATCCTTAGCCTGGCTGCCGGAGTAGTGCAGTCCTATCGTCAACTGCCGCGTATCCTGTACTCATACGAAGAGATCACACAGCAGGCACACCCCAGATCAGGTCTGTTTGGCGCTGCACACTCGCCGGCTCTCAAGATCCATGCCTTGACTGATTCGAAGGAAATTCAAAATAATTATCAAGTCAGTATTGAAAAACTTTTTGAAGAGTTATTAAAATTATTGGAAATTAACGCTTTGAAAACCGATCGTGGTGGCTATGCTTGCATCAATGAAAAAGGCAACACCAACTATATCCGCTGTCCGCAGTGTGGATATCTTGAATCACAAAAATATGCGCAGCGCGCAAAGAGCGCACTTTCAGCAGAAGAACCGCGCGAATTGGAAAAAGTCGCCACGCCCAACGCGCATACGATTGAAGCCTTGGCTGCGTTTTTAAATTTCCCAAAAGAGAAAACAGCCAAAGCGGTCTTTATGATCGTGGAAATTGATCATGAGGAAAAGTTGGTCTTTGCGATCTTGCGCGGCGATATGGATCTGAGCGAAGCCAAACTGGCCGCGGCTCTGAATGCGGATGCCTTGCGCCCTGCCACGGATGAGGAAATTCTTGCTGCAAATGCGGTCCCGGGATATGCTTCACCCGTTGGTGTAAAAGGTGTTCTGGTCGTAGTGGACGATTTGATTCCCGCATCGCCAAATCTGGTTGCAGGTGCGAACGAAGATGGATATCATCTTCTTAACGTCAATTATGGACGTGATTTCACAGCTGAGATTGTCACCGATCTGGCTTTGACACAGGCTGGCGACCACTGCCCCAAATGTAATACGAACCTGGCTCTGGTATCGGGAGTGGAATTGGTAGAGACTATTCCCATCAGCTCAGCAGAGCCTGCAACTTATACAGATGAGAATGGCAAGGATCAGCCTGTCTGGATGGCAAGCTGGACGCTTGATCTCGGTCGGACGCTGGCCGCCGTTGCCGAAAGCCATCATGACGAATATGGTCTGCTCTGGCCGCCGGCTGTTGCACCCTATGATATTCATCTGGTCTGGCTACCAAGCAAAAAGGTGGACACTCGTTCTGACGCCGAAGATATTTATTCAAATTTATCTACTACCGGATTCACCGTATTATTTGATGATCGCGATGAGCGCGCTGGGGTAAAATTCAACGATGCCGATCTGATCGGCTGTCCCGTTAGGATCACGGTTGGTGAGCGTACCCTGGAAGAAGGTTCTGTTGAGATCAAGTTTCGTTCTAAAAAAGAGAAAGAGTTGATCGAGATTGATGAAATTGCAAATTATGTATTGGAAAATCTGTAGTAAAAGTTGAGAAGTGAAAAGTGAAATTCACTCTTCACTCGTCAAGGTCCAAAAACCCTAATCATAAAAAATACCCCCTAATCCCTATGCCAAAACTCCCCATCCCCATGTCCTCCCCGGATCTGACCGATACAGAACGTCAGGCCGTTGCCAATGTGCTTGAGACACCCATTCTTAGCATGGGCCAATATGTAAAGGATTTCGAGCAAGCCTTCTGTGACCGAACCGGTGCAAAGCACGCCATTGCGGTTAATTCCGGTACAGCGGCGCTGCATCTTTGTGTTCGTGCTGCCGGGATCGGCGATGGTGATCTTGTCATTACGACACCCTTCTCTTTTGTCGCCTCTTCGAATGTGATGCTCTTTGAGAATGCGACCCCCGTTTTTGTGGATATTGATCCGCGCACCGGGAATATTGACCCTGAATTGGTCAAAGATGCAGTCGGGAATATCGGTAGATATCTCCCTCGCAAGGGCGCCAACCGCGATGCAAAGATCAAAGCCATTCTCCCGGTAGATGTTTTTGGTCAGCCTGCTGATATGGATCCGATCAAGGAAATTGCGAGGGAAAATGATCTCGTTGTGATCGAAGATTCATGCGAGGCCCTTGGCGCAGAATATAAGGGGCAACCGGCCGGAATGCTCGGGGATTTTGGCGTTTTTGCCTTTTATCCCAATAAGCAGATAACCACTGGCGAAGGCGGTCTGATCATCACAGATCATGAAGAAAACGCCGATTATATGCGTGCCCTCCGCAATCAGGGCCGTGCTCCCGGTGATACCTGGCTCACCCATACCCATCTTGGTTACAACTACAGACTCGACGAGATGTCGGCTGCGCTGGGCGTGGTGCAAATGTCTCGGTTGGATGAATTGCTTGATAAACGGGAGCAGGTTGCGGGCTGGTACGAGGCCCGCCTGAGTGAAATCCAGGATGTAGAGATTCAGTTCATCGAGAAATTTACCACGCGCATGTCGTGGTTTGTCTACGTTGTCCGATTTGATGCAACCATCGACCGGGATGCCCTTGCCCAAAAACTGATCGCGCGCGGTGTTCCCGTGCGCCCCTATTTTGCCCCCATCCATTTGCAACCCTATATGGTATCAAAATTTGGTTATCAACCTGGTGATTTTCCCATTACTGAAGATCTGGGGAATCGTGGTCTGGCGCTCCCATTTTCAGGCGTGATGAGCGAAGCGCTGGTTGAACAGGTTTCGCAAACCATAGCTGAGGCATTGCTGGAGAAATGACCGAGGGCATTTTTTATCCGCCGCGCCAACGTGGCATGGTAGTTCTTGGCATTTTGTTAACTTTGCTGGCAGGCATATTTGCCTGGGGCTCCTGGAATGCATCCCAGGCTGAAGTGGGGCCAGTCTTTATGATTCAAATCTTACTCACGCTGGCAGTTGCTCTCCCTCTACCTCTAATCGCTTATCGTACCTACGCTCTCATACGTGCCAATTATCATCTTGGACGCGACAAACTGATATTTAGCTGGGGCCTGCGCATCGAGGAAATCCCGCTGACCGATATTGAATGGGTGCGTCCCGCCACCGATTTGACGGTTCCACTCCGACTGCCACGTTTTCGTTTGCCGGGATCGATCCTGGGTCTGAGGCGTCATCCCGATCTGGGGACGGTTGAGTTTTTAGCATCAGATGTGGAAACCCTGCTCCTAGTGGCAACCGCAAAACGTGTTTTTGCCATTTCACCCGCAGATCCTCGCCGCTTCGCCCGTGATTTTCAACTTGCCACCGAATTGGGGAGTTTAGCCTCAACCCCGGCAATTTCAACCTACCCTTCCTTTATCGTCGTTGAGGCCTGGAATAGCCTGCTGGCTCGTTACCTCTGGTTGAGCGGTCTTTTGCTTAATATTGGACTCCTCGCCTGGACAAGTATTCTCATCCCTGGTTTGGAGAGCATCACCCTTGGCTTCAATGCAACCGGCGTACCCCATGCACCTTTCCCCCCCGTACAATTAATGCTTTTACCCTTTATCAGTTTTGCCCTCTTCGTGGTCGGCTGGATTGCAGGCTTATATTTCTATCGCTGGGAGGAACAACAGATTTTAGCCTTTATCATCTGGGCCTCCGGAACGCTGACCGGAATCCTGTTTCTCGTCGCAGTACTTTTTGCGATTACACCGCCTACATAACCCTCAATATTCATAAATCTAATATGCCCAAATTATTTCTCGGATTCATCTTCGCCCTGATCATCTCCATTCTCGCCTATAAAGCCAAAAGCCTGGACAAAAGCGGGGCCATCGCTGCCACCCTTGAAGGCACGCTAATCTTCGGTCTCGGTGGCTGGGAGTGGGCAATTTTGCTGTTAACCTTTTTTATTTCTTCCAGCGCGCTTTCCAAGATGTTCAAAAAGCGCAAAGCCCATTTACAGGAAAAATTTGATAAAGGCAGTCGTCGCGACGCGATGCAAGTGTTCGGAAATGGGGGGCTTGCTGCTCTTTTCGCTGCGCTGCATTTCTTTTATAGCGATGCACTCTGGCCCTGGCTGGGATTCGCTGCAGCGTTAGCTGCTGTTAATGCCGATACATGGGCAACCGAATTGGGCGTGCTTGCAAAATCCCAGCCAAGGTTGATTAGCAACCTGAGGCAGAAGGTGGAAAAAGGGACCTCGGGTGGCGTCTCTGTGACAGGCACCTTGGCCTCTTTAGCTGGGGCAGCTTTGATCGGTATCCTCGCGGGATTATTTTCCTCATCTGGAAGTATTTTTCCTATCTTTATGCTGATTACCTTAGCCGGGTTACTCGGCGCCCTCTTCGATTCACTTCTCGGTGCGACCATACAGGCAATATACTACTGTCCTATTTGCGAGAAGGAAACCGAACGCCATCCCCTGCATCTCTGCGGCTCAGAGACGCGTTATTTCCGGGGTTGGAAATGGCTGACGAATGATTGGGTTAATTTTGCCTGCGCCGGCTTTGGGGTATTGGTCGCTTTCACTTCCTTGCTTCTTTAATCACAAAATCTACCATTCGGGCGGGGATATCAACACCAGTTGTCTCGATACTATTTCTGAATTCCATCGTATGATTTACTTCGTTGACAGTAAATCCTTCTTTTGCTTCAAAAAGGTCGATCGCTAATAAGCCTCCGCCCATCGCGCGTGCTGTTTGACGGCAAATTTCATCAAGTTCAGGCGTCAGTGGACAATTGGTAGCAACCCCACCCCGTGCAGTGTTCGTGATCCAATTCTCAGATGAGCGGTAGATCGCTGCAATTGGCTCCTCTCCAATTACAAAGGCGCGGATATCACGTCCAGGTTTGTTGATATATTCCTGGACATAAAAAACCTTGTGACTGACACCAAGCGAGGCTTTATGTTCGATGACCGCTTCTGCCATCTCGTGGCTTTCCACGCGAGCCAGCAGACGTCCCCATGAGCCGACAACGGGCTTTAATACGCAAGGATAGCCCATTGCATCTGTCGCTGACAACGCAGCATCTAAGTCGAAAGCCATCAGCACACGAGGCGTGGGGATATTTTTTTGCTCCAGAATTTGGCTGGTGATATATTTATCGCCGCATTTTTCAGCGACAGCCGAGGGATTAAGAACGGGAATTCCATGCGACTCGAAGATACGCGAGACATAGAGGCCGCGTGAGTTGGAGATAGAGCGTTCGAGAACCACATCAACATCTGCGGGGAGTTTTGAAATATCAAAGTATTGCTTCCCATCGTTGATGCGGACAACCTCGATTTCAGGGCGTGCTTCAAATTCTTTAAGGAGTAACTTTTCTTCTACACGTAGACGAGAGTAAAGAAACCCAACACGAATCATAATAACTCCTTTTGAAAAACAAAAAACACGCTCTCCGATGTCGGAGAGCGTGTTTGGTTACAGATCAATACGTGCTAATGCACGCTTTTTTATGAAATCTACTTTAACCAGACACTGCCCACAAATCCAATCACCGAAGGTGCAGATGCGGGCCGGGGTTTAACCTTAGCCTGAAAGGGAAAAATACCATAAGTTGAAATCATATTGGGCGACATTCTACCACTATAACGTGATTAGTCAAGAAAAACGGCAATATTATG
>JACNJN010000052.1:6509-9095 GCA_014382535.1 Candidatus Desulfolinea nitratireducens
AAAATTATTCAGGTACAATAATATTATGAATATTCCTCATGGTCCACTCCTGGTTGTAGAAGATGTGCCTAATATCCTTGAACTGCTTACCGTTACCCTGCGTTTTAAGGGATATCCTGTCATCACGGCAGTAAATGGAGAAGAAGCACTTGAAGTGATCGCCAAAGAGCGCCCAGCATTGATCATTACGGATATTCTCATGCCGAAACTGGATGGCTATGCCTTTGTCCAGAAATTACGTACTGATATCAAGACGCATGATATCCCGATTATTTTTCTGTCGGCCACATACGTTACTGAAGAAGACAAATCCTTTGCGCTTAGTCTTGGTGCATCGCGTTTTATCGAAAAACCGATTGATACCGAAGATTTTCTCCTTACGATTGCTGAGTTACTAACGCAAGGTCCTGCCACCGTCCCGCAGCCCCTTGAGGATGACAAGTTTTACTCAGGCTATCAAGATAGACTTGAAAATAAATTACGTCATAAAAATACTCAAATTACTAGAACCGAGCGCTTGCTCAAGACCTTGCCAGAAGATCAAATCCCTGCATTTGAGCAGATTCTTGAGCAAGCCAACTGCGACCGATCTGAAATTCGTGCTGAATTAAAGGAAATCGAGATCATTCTCAAGAATTTTCCCGACAAAACAAATTAATGACCTCCCCAACACTGGCTGGAATTGAAAAGCTGGCACGAAATGCCGGCGCAATTTTGCATACTGGCTATAATAAAAACCATCAAATAGACTATAAAGGAGCAATAGATCTCGTAACCGAGGTTGATCGTCAATCTGAGGAATACCTCATTCAGGCGATTTTGAAAGAATTTCCGGACCACTATATTCTTGCCGAAGAAAGCGGTATTGTGGACGGCAACGACGAGCATATTTGGTATCTTGACCCACTGGATGGGACGGTTAATTACGCACATCATATCCCCATTTTCTGCGTTTCAATTGCTTATGCTCACAAGCGGACGATGAAATTTGCTGCCGTTTACGACCCAATGCGTGACGAAATGTTTACTGCCGAACGTGATCGGGGTGCGTGGTTGAACGGGGAGGGGTTGCAAATCTCAGGCACGAGTGAACTCGAACGAAGCCTGCTTGTCACCGGTTTTCCCTACGATATGTGGGATACTCCCAACGACAACCTGGCTGAATTTGGTCGCTTTACCAAGCTGACACAAGGTGTCCGTCGCCTTGGCTCTGCGGCCCTTGATTTATGTTATGTGGGCACTGGTCGATTTGATGGTTATTGGGAGCGTTCTCTCAAAGCTTGGGATGCTGCAGCAGGTGGTCTTGTTGCTGAAGAAGCAGGTGCCAAAGTCACCAACCTGGATGGTGGCCCCAGCTATATTTCCTCGCCACAATCGATTATCGCAGCCCCACCGATATTGCATGAAAAGATGATGGCAGTGATAAACAAGGTCTGACTATTGTCAAATACACGAGCATTGCAGCTGCAAGTAAAATCCTGATATAGCGTGTACAATATAGGGGTGAAGGATATGAGCCTATCTGCTGAAATCCCTATTAGCCGCACAAAAATAATTGTGCCAGAACGACGCTCCGATTTTCTCTCTCGGAAGCGTCTGTTGGCATTAATGTACCAACTGGTTGATAAAAAACTAACGCTCATTTCAGCCCCAGCAGGATATGGGAAAACTTCGGCTTTGATTGATTTTGCCCATCAAAGTGATTTACCAGTCTGTTGGCTTTCGCTGGATACTCTTGATAAGGATCCACAACGATTTATCGGGTACTTTATCGCGGCGCTTTCACAGTGTTTTCCAAGTTTTGGCGGACAGGCGGAATCTCTACTTACCAAGATAACATCATTCGAACCGGAGCAGATGGAAGGCCTTGTTGTTACACTGGTCAACGATCTATACGAACATGCTCGTGAGCACCTTGTCGTAATCCTGGATGATTATCATCTTGTCGATTATGTTGAAGAGATACAGCACTTTATTAATCGCTTTGTTCAACTTGTTGATGAAAATTGTCATTTGATCATTTCATCTCGCGCGCTGATAGCGATTCCAGATCTGCCTCTTATGGTTGCGCGTCAACAGGTAGATGGCTTGAGTAATCAGGAGCTTGCCTTTCAAGCAGATGAAATTCAGGCACTTTTTGAGAAAAACTATCAGACGAGCCTCTCAAAAAGCGCTGCCCAAGCCTTAGAGAAAGAGAGTGAGGGCTGGATCACCGGGTTGCAGCTCTCCAGTATGGCTACCCAGCAAGGGGAGACTGATCTTCCTAGAATTAATCGCACAACAGGAGTAGGTTTATTTGAATATTTTGGTCATCAGATTCTGGAACAACAACCTAAAGAAATGCGTGACTTTCTATTGCGCAGTTCCCTTATGGGGGATTTTGATGCTGAATTTTGTGAGGTTGTTCTCTCCAGCTTCACACCAGAACCTCGAGATTATTCTGAACTGATCCATACAATTTTCCAAAATAATCTTTTTGCTCTTCCTGTTGGTACAGGTGGAAAATGGATTCGATACCATCATCTCTTCCAGGACTTCTTGCAAACGATCTTGAACGAGGAAGAGCCAAAACTGGTTGAGGCATTA
>JACNJN010000080.1:0-14455 GCA_014382535.1 Candidatus Desulfolinea nitratireducens
TAGAAAAAAAGCTAACGATTTTTTTATAAGAAGCTACATGAACCTATTTTAGTTGCCATTCGAAAGTGCGATTATCAGCATCCAAATCGCGGATTTGCAGGGTAAATCTGCTCACCCCATCCAAAATAGAGATACCATCTTTTGTAGCAGGGAATAATAACTTTCCCGTAACATGGTGTCCGCCACTAGGTCCATCCCAAGATATTGCCTGGATTACTCCCCCGGTATCAGTCGTAATTACTGACAACTGCGCCAAATCCATACTCAGGTCAACAGAGTGAGTATTCAGGGATACATTGAAATCAAGCGTATCGTCGTCAGGCATTCCTAAATTAAGGGGAGTAATTTCAATAATCACCATTCCTTGTTCGTCCATCCGGGTTAGTTCGTTCCCTGCAGTTGAACTGGGAAACAGCTGCTCCATGATGGATGGACTATCTGTTGGAGTTGCCGTCACAGGGTTTGCACTGGAGGTCGGCCAAGGAGTACTCATGGAAGGCAAGGTAGCGGTAATGAAAGCTTCTGTAGTTGGTTGTGTGGAAGGTGATCGAGTTGATGAGCAAGCTGTCAACAAAATCACCAATATAAACAGGAGTGTAAATCGTTTCATTTTGTCTCCAAAACAAGTTGCGGGGCCAGGAATTTCTGCCGATCCCGATAGAGAACAACGATCATTATAAGAATGCCGAAAACGTTTACCAACAGTCCCAGTACCATAAAGGGACGCTGGTAACGGGCCAGAAAGCTGGTAGCTGCGCTTAGGCCGAGGATGGGGAGGACATCTGTGACATGATGCAGGCAGCAGGCAAGCATTGCAGTAGCTGATGTTGTGCCGCTGGTACTCATGACCGCCCCGCTGTGACTGGCCGCAGATGACGGAATAAAAAGTCGGAACCGCAATATACTATATATTGCAGCTTGAAGGCCAAAGCCAATGATTATTGGCAGCACATACCAGCGATCACGAGCGAATTGTGAAGCGGCGTAGTTCCAATCCTGAGCCCAAGTCAGGATCCCCAAATAGAACCCACCGATCAGGCTGGCGCCAAGAATGAATGCAACAGGAGGAAGGAGATAGCGTATTTTCATCCTGTAATCATAGTCCTAGCACGGGAAATTGTCCTGCGCCAAATGACTTGAGCTTCCATACGCCAAATTGCCTATAATAATATACGGCATTTGGCTCTACCCACTACGCCAATTGGGTTCTATACTATCGTAAATAGACAATACGGGTAAATTATGTAAACATTACAATTTGAGCTTCAAAATACAAATAAAAATTATATATAGAGTAATTTACCAAATAATTCCCTCGGGAAATAAAATTAAAGGAGAAAGAAATGAATAAGAAAACTGGATTCACCCTATTAACAACCACCGCACTTATTGCTTTGTCATTGATATTATCTGCCTGCGGCCCTAAAGAGCCTGTCACCGTTGAAGTGACACTGACTGAATTTGGAATCGAATCGTCCGTGTCTGAATTCAAATCAGGTACCCCGTATCACTTTGTAATTACCAACGAGGGCGCAATCAACCATGAATTTATGATTATGGAACCTACCGCGGAAGGCATGATGATGTCTATGGAAGAGATGGATGAGATGGCTTTGGCATTTGTCGAAGAGGATGAATTGACCCCAGGTGCATCGCAAACGCTTGATTACACCTTTACTGAACCTGCTAGCGCTGGAAGCCTGGAGATTGCCTGCCATACCTCAGGTCATTACGAAGCAGGGATGAAATTCCCAATTACCGTAGAATAAAGTTTAGACAACCATATCTTCAAGACGACACATCCCCTTTCTGCAAAGGAAGGGGATGTGTTTGTTTAATTTGGTGGCCTGTCAACAATCAAATCACTCGCTACTGGACGCTTTTTTGATTTCGAGGATGGCTTGACATGTCATTTGTCAATAAATAAATGAGTATTGTCAGTTGTAGCATAGGCATAATTGCTTACTCAGGAACAAGTTGAATTGCGCTGTTGGGCACCAGTCTACCTACCTATAATTGCATTGACTAAATAATATTATCGGAGATTTAAATGAACGTATCCACCCGTACCCTGATTTATCCTTTGCTGATTCTGAGTTTGATCTTTTCGGGTCTTCTCTCAGCCTGTTCGACAACGGAAGCTGCTCATTCATTTCCGATGGCTTCCATGAATGAGATGCCCGCCGAGGTGCAATCTGCTCCGGTTACGGTTCAACAGGCTTATCAATTTGCGGTTGCCAATCCAGATGTACTGACCAAGCTTCCCTGCTATTGTGGATGCGGTGATGTGGGACACACCTCCAATTATTCCTGCTATGTGGCCGAAGAAGAATCTGACGGTGACCTTCAATTTGACAATCATGCATTGGGGTGCTCGATCTGCGTGGATATCACCCAGGATGCCATGCGGATGCTTGAAGATGGCAAAACCGTGTCTGAGATCAGAGTTTATGTAGACCAGACATATGCCAAGTTTGGTCCGTCAAATATGCAGTAAGGCAGAGAGTAGAGAATATTGAAACATCCAGCAGTTTCCTGGTTGATTTTAGGCGCAGCCGTGCTTTTGGTGGTTTTTGTGCCAATCTTGCATAAGCCTGAGATATTGAATAAGGAACGTTCTTTCCGGGTGGAAGCCGGTGACTTCGCCTATACCCCTGCGGTACTGAAGGTCAATCCTGGCGATCGGGTGACGATTGAGCTGATCTCTACGGATGTCGTGCATGGCCTATATGTGGATGGCTACGACCTCAGCGTGACAGCCGATCCTGGTCAACCTGCCACCTTGACTTTTGTGGCCGATCAATCCGGTGTATTTCGTTTGCGCTGCTCGGTGGCTTGCGGAGCTTTACATCCTTTTATGCTTGGCAAACTACAGGTTGGCAGAAATATGCTTATCTGGCAAGGCATTGGCATGACTTTTCTGGCACTGATTGGCACCCTTTTAATTCGCAAGCCTTTCCCAGTCCCTGAAAAACAAACATCATCATGAATCTCCTCAATTTCCCCTTCGTCAAACAAACGCTCAAAAACCGCTGGCCGCAGTTCACAATTATGATCATTGCTCTGGCAGGCTTTCTTTTGGCAATTCTGTCTGGCTTGTTTGGGACGCCTGTCGGCAGCCGCAACTTTGGGATCGTCTTTGTCTGGATCGCCTGGTGGGCTATCCTGATGTTGGTCGCCGTTCCTTTCTTGGGGAGAGGCTGGTGCAGTATCTGTCCCATCCCGGCGTCAGGGGAATGGCTTCAGCGCGGTGCCATGCTGGGTCCCCGAGGGCAGGCCAAGGGCGTTGCCCTGAGCGCATCGAAGGGTTTCGGGCGACGCTGGCCAAAGCGTTTCCGCAATATCTGGTTGCAAAACGGCAGCTTTCTGCTGGTGGCGCTTTTCAGCACTGTCATTCTGACCCAGCCCAGGGTTACCGCCATTGTGCTGGCAGCCTTTCTCTTCGTAGCCATCGGCGCAAGTTTAATATTTGAACGGCGGGCTTTTTGTCGTTATCTCTGCCCTGTTGGGGGTTTTATCGGTTTGTATTCTCAGCTTGCCCCGCTCGAATTGCGAGTAGTGGACACCGCTGTGTGTGCCGCTCATACCGAGAAGACCTGCTACACCGGCAGCGCTGAAGGTTATGGCTGCCCCTGGGACGTCTTTCCGCCTGGCATGGTCAAGAACACGTATTGTGGCACTTGCATGGAATGCCTGCGCACCTGCCCGCACGATAATATCGCTCTGAACATCCGCCCGCTTGGTGCTGATCTGGATGAGGCTCGCAATCGCAAATTGGACGAAGCTTTCAAGGCATTTATTATGCTGGGAGCAGCAGCGGTTTATTCTGGAGTTTTGTTGGGCCCCTGGGGGACGCTCAAGCTGGCCGCATATTCGGTCGGGACCCTACCCTGGATGACCTATGTCGCTTCCTTCCTGACCCTGATCTTGCTAGCGCTCCCCGGCCTCTTCTGGCTGATGGTTTGGATCGGTAAACGCCTGTCTGGATCAGGATTGCCGATGCGCAAGTTATTCATCTCTCAATCCTATGCCCTCATCCCGCTGGGACTGACCGCCTGGATCGCCTTCAGCCTCTCCTTTGTCTTTGCCAACTTCTCCTATGTTCTGGTGGCGCTTTCTGACCCCTTCGGCTGGGGCTGGAATCTACTCGGCACAGCAGGTATCGCGTGGGTTCCCTGGCTGACCGGTCTAACACCCTTCCTGCAGGTGGGCGTATTGCTGGGCGGTTTCATTTGGGCAGCGCTGACTTCGCGAAAGATCGCCTCAGAAAAATCAGCCTTAGGCCAGGCTAGCCGCCTGGCAATGCCTGTGATCGGTTTTTGTCTGGCATTTACCTTGACCATGATGGGATTATTGGTCGCATGAATGAGAAGTTGGCACTCGTTTTCGTCATCGTGGTGCTGGTTGGTGGTGGTATCGCTATTGGGTTTGGATGGTGGCAGGGACAGTCGAATATCGTTACTCTGCACGCGCGGATGCCAGAAACTGGCGGGTGGATTCCAGACAATCTGACAGTTGCGGCTAATCAGCCCCTGGATTTGCGCCTGACCTCGGATGATGTGCAGCATGGCTTTGCCATTGGGCAGAGCGATCAACCTGCCGTGGATATCAATCCAGGCGTCGTGACTGAACTCACCCTGAAATTCGATCAGCCCGGCACTTACACCTATTACTGTACTCGGTGGTGCGGCGTCAATCATTGGCGGATGCGCGGCACGATCACGGTGACTGGAGAAAGTGTAGAACAGGTTGTTACGCCCCCACTTTTTGTGCAAATCGGTCTTGATATTGATGCTCCTCACGAAGCAGAATTCATCCCTTCCAGCAAGCCCTCTGCCCAAAATGGTGAAAATTTAAGGTTTGAGTTATCCGCCTACCAGACTTCTGAGTATTATCGATCCCACAGTCCCGAACAAGCTTGGGTGGATCTGCGTAAGGATTTGACGCTAGCCGCCTACTCCGATCTGCAGCTCTGGGATGCGGTCGCTTTTATCTGGCAGACCAATACTTCTGAGGATGCGCTTAGCGAAGCCGAGGAACTTTATGCCCAAAACTGCGCCGCCTGCCACGGTGTGTCGGGTGCGGGAGATGGTGTCTTTAGCGATCAGCAAGTTCCGGTCATGGGCGAAGCGGATGAAGCATTCTCGGGACACGAAATTGTTCTCCCGACAGATTTTACAGATCCCCATCATATATTATCCGCCAGTCCAGCAGCATTGCAGGGCAAACTTATCAGAGGCGGGATGGGCACGGGCATGCCCATGTGGGGTGTCATATTCACGGAGGAACAGACCTGGTCATTGGTCAGTTATCTCTACAGTTTTCAATTTAAGGAGGTTCACTAAATGAGCAAGAAATACAGAAATAAGAATATAAGAAAGCAAAAGCAAGCCAGGCATCGATTGATCTGGTTGGTTAGCGGTGGGGCATTATTGATCGCTACCGCCCTGTTTTTCGCTTTTGGTGGCTCTGGCGAAGACAGCGATAGCGGGACTCCCGCATTGGCTGTTGACCAGGAAGTCATTGAGTATGGTGATGTCAAATTCAACACCAACCTGACCTTTGAGATCAAAGTCACCAACACCGGTGATGGCAAGCTTAGATTCAAGGAAGAGCCCTATGTAGAAGTTCGGGAGGGCTGTTGACCGCCTAGCCTAACCATCGGTTCGATGGTTCTCAAACCTGGCGAAAGCACAACCATTAAATCTACCGTATTCATGATGCACGAAGGCATGGATGGTCCACATGATTTTGCTGTCCACCTGAAGACAAATGATCCAGCACAGTCCGACAAGATCGTGACTGTGCTCTCAAACTGGATACCTTAGCATGAATAAGAGCGCTCCGGCGGCAACGTCCGCCTGGTTGGCAAGAAATTGGTTTCTCATATTTGCTCTCGTGTATGGCCTGTGGGTCTGGGCACCCTTCCTGTCTCCGCTCTTAATGAGGCTTGGCTGGGATGGGCCGGCAAATGCGATCTATTTTGTATATTCCTTTTTCTGCCATCAGCTTCCGGAGCGCTCTTACTTCCTATTTGGTCAAAAATCAAGTTACTCACTACCTGAAATCCAGGCAGTCTGGGTGGATACGATCAATCCTTTAGTGTTGCGAAAATTCAGGGGTACAGCAGAGATTGGGTGGAAGGTGGCCTGGTCTGACCGGATGATCTCTTTCTACGGCGGGATTTGGCTTTCGGCACTGATCTGGTATCCGCTTCGTCGCCGGATAAAAAACTTGCATCCATTAATGCTGGGTTTTCTACTTCTCCCAATTGCTGTGGATGGAATCACGCACCTGGTCAGTGACATGGCTGGAATTGGGATGGGATTTCGTGATACCAATCTGTGGTTGGCAGCATTGACTAATCACGCTTTCTCCTCTACTTTTTATATCGGTGACGCACTTGGCTCCTTCAACTCGTGGATGCGTATCCTGACCGGGTTGTTCGCCGGATTGGGAATAGTCTGGTTTGCTTTTCCGTATATTAGCGAGACAATTTTGGATTAAATGATCTGTCTGGTGGGGGAATAAATTCTTAGGCAGTGATTATATTGTTAGCCTGATAACTTACATTCTTCGCTGAAAGAACGCACTATTCAGTTATATCCTGTCTTCGTCAAATTACATAATTATCTCCCCCCCCCCATTTTATTTTTTCTTGACACAAGGCTCGCTTTGGGATATAACAAAACAGACTGACCAGTCGGTTTATTTTATTATGCGCAAGCACACCGATAAATATATGATTACAAAAGCCGAACACACCCGCCAACGTATTCTGGATGCCGCCCTCTCCGTTTTTTCCCGAAAGGGATATTACGATGCGCGCATGGACGAAATTGTTGCCGAGGCCGATTCTTCCAAAGGCTCGGTGTATTTTCATTTTTCCAGCAAAGAGACCCTCTTTCTCGCGCTGATTGATGAGTTTGCCCATCGCCTCGAAGAAAGTCTCACAAAAGCCATCGCCGCCGAGCAGGGAGGGGTTCACAGGGTCGAAGCCGCCCTCAACGCGGGTTTAGGCGTATTCGGAAAATATCGTCAGTTGGCCAAAATTTTCCTTGTCCAGGCAGTAGGATTGGGGCAAACTTTTGAAGTCAAACGACTAAAAATCCTGGATAATTTTGCGGTTCTGATCAAAGAGCATCTTGATGAGGCCATTGCTGATAAAGATATTCAACCCATTGATACCACCATCGTCGCCTATGCCTGGGTCGGAGCGATCAATGAATTGGTCATGCGCTGGATCCAAACCGGCGAGCCAGAACCTGAACGAATTTTGCCAACCTTAAGGACTATGTTATTACGAAGTATTGGTTTTGAGCATAAATTATAGGTGCGAAACATTAGAAGCGAAAGTGATTTATTGGTATGGTTCTCGAACGCGAACGTCTTAGAATTAGCACAAACGATTGGAAAGTATCTGATCCACTGGCATTATTGGATAGTCTTCATGGGCAGCCACGCTGGGCCTGGATGGATAAAGAGCAGACACTGGTCGCCTGGGGAAAGGTTGCGACTTTTCCGATAAATGAACTGGAAGCCCAGCTGGAGCAGTTAAAGGATCATCTGCCTGAAGCGGATATCCCCCTCTTTGGGAGCCTGCCCTTTGACCAGACCAGCACACCAGATGACATCTGGTCTGATTTTGCTACATTGGGTTTCATCCTGCCCCGTTTCATCTACCGTCACTCTGGCAGTCAGGGACAATTAACCGAAGTCCATTCTGATCAGGAACTTCCTGAAATTTTCCGGCCACCTCACTTGAACTGGCATCCTGATGCAATCCCATCTGCACAAGTGACCCCGAAACTGAGCTTTTCGGAGTGGGAGGCAATGATCTGGGAAGCCCAACGTCAGATTGAAAATGGGCATATTCAGAAAGTGGTCTTTGCCCGCGCTCTGGACGTCACCTTTGCACGCACCCCTCCCCTGGTGACTGTCTTTTCACGTTTGGCAAATCGCTACCCAAATACGTATCGGTTTTACTTCGAACCGGTTCCAGGGCATGTATTTCTGGGAGCCACGCCGGAATTACTCGTCCGCACACGAGGCTGTGCACTTGAAACAGTTGCGATGGCTGGTTCCATCCGCCGTGGGCAAACGCCTCACGAGGAGGATGAATTGGGGGCAGCCCTGCTCGCCAACCAAAAGGATCGCCTCGAACAGGCTATCGTGGTCGAACGCATTTGCAATGAACTAAGTCCTCTGTGCGATTCCTTCCAATATCCCAAAGAGCCTGTTTTGCGTCGCCTGCCCAATATTCAGCATCTCGAAACACCCATCCGGGGACGGTTGAAACGGCCCGGTCTTTTAGGTCCGGCCCAGGCATTACATCCCACTCCCGCGCTGGCTGGGCACCCTCGCCAGGCTGCTCTGGAGATGATCCGCCAATCCGAGCCTTTGCCACGTGGCGCTTATGGCGCACCGGTTGGCTGGATCACCCCACAGGGCGACGGAGAGCTGACCGTTGCCATACGCTCGGCCATATTCCGAGGATCAGCTGGTCGGCTCTATGCCGGTGCTGGTATTTTAGCTGAATCACAGCCGGAAAAAGAATGGCAGGAAACAGAGCTTAAATTCCGCCCGATGATGGAAGCCCTCGGATTGATCGAGGAGGAGACTGCGTGACCGCTTTACCACCTAATAGCGCTACCACCTGGGCAGAACTATTGGTAGAGGAACTCTACCGTGCCGGGCTACGTCGCGTTTGCATCTCACCGGGATCACGCTCCACATCGCTGACAATGGCTTTCGCTGCGCATCCTGATATCCGTCATTTTATCCATCTGGATGAAAGAAGCGCGGCCTTTTTTGCCCTCGGCCTGGCACTGAAAAGTGGAGAGCCGGCTGCACTGGTATGTACCTCGGGTACGGCTGCGGCGGAGTACTTTCCGGCGGTGATCGAGGCCAGCCAGAGCAATATTCCAATGCTGATGCTGACCGCCGACCGACCACCAGAACACCGTCATAGCGGGGCCAACCAAACCATCGACCAGATCAAACTTTACGGCGATTTTGTCCGTTGGAGCGTGGATGCGCCCTTACCCGAGAAAGATCCCTCCCCACACCTGGGCCGTTCTTTGCGCGCACTGGCCAACCGCGCATTCGCTTATTCTCTGGGCATGAACTCTGCTCCCGGTCCGGTCCATATTAACCTCCCGTTTCGCAAACCCCTCGAACCGATCCTTGTGGTTGACGAGACCACCCCAACGTTTTTTTCCCGGGAGGGGGATGCTCCCTGGACGCGCATTCATATCTCCTCACGTCATCCATCCCCTGATCTGATTGCCGAACTGGGGACTAGCATGCACCAGGCTCCACGCGGTCTGATCATTGCCGGACCGCGCTGTCCAAAAGGAGATTTTCCGGCAGCATTAGCCGATCTCTCTGCTGCGACAGGCTACCCAATTCTGGCTGATCCTCTCTCCGGATTGCGTTTTGGCCCACATACCGCTCGCGGAAACATTATTGCTGGCTATACGCTGGCATTAAAGGCTGGTCTCCTGGCGAATTCTCCTTTTCCTCAAATTGTGTTGCGTTTTGGAAGCATGCCCGTATCTCAGGCTTTGAGCGATTATCTGGAATCCCTGCCAGAGGATATCCCCCAGATTGGCATTGATCCGCACGGAAGTTGGAACGATCCAATTTTCACCAATAGCGAAATGGTCACCGCTGACCCTCTGCCGCTGGTCCGCGGCCTTCTTTCTCAGGATGAAATTTTTTCAGTGGATTCAGCTTGGGCGCAGTTCTGGCGCTCCGCTGAGGAAAAGGTCTGGGCTGCGCTACAAACTGCCGGTTCGTATGAAGGTAAATTGGTTGCAGACCTGATCAACGCTTTGCCCGCCGAGGCAAACCTCTTTGTAGCCAATAGTCTGCCCATCCGCCATGTGGATGAATGCGCCCCCACCCGAATTGAACCCTTGAAAGTCTACGCCAACCGTGGGGCCAGCGGAATTGATGGCACGATTTCTACTGCGCTGGGTGTAGCTGCTGCCAGCAAAGATCCCCTGGCATTATTGACCGGTGATTTGAGTTTTTTCCACGACCAGAACGGATTGCTGGCATTGAGAGAACCCGGGGTAAAGGCCACTATCCTCTTGATCAATAATAATGGCGGCGGAATTTTTCATCGCCTGCCGATCGCTGAATTTGAACCCTCATTCACGGAGCTTTTTGTCACCCCCCACGGCCTGGACTTCAAGCATACAGCGCGTTTGTATGGGCTGAACCACAGCCGAGTATCCGCGGAAGAAGCCCCATCTGCATTGGAAAATGCAATGAGCGCATCAGAATCGCAATTGCTCGAAATTCATACGGACGCTGCAAATAGCGAGCGTCTCCGCCGGGAAATGGTAGCAAGCCTGAAGACAGAAGAGTCCCGACCCAAAAAATAAGGAGTACATATGACGTCAAAAATCCGCCAGGAAATGGATTGGCAAATAGTAAAGGAATATCAGGATATTACCTCCCACAAATCAGATGGGATCGCCCGGATAGCCTTCGATCGCCCTGAAGTGCGGAACGCTTTCCGTCCGGAGACCATCGATGAAATGATCGAAGCCTTCCAGACCGCCTGGACAGACCCCCAGGTGGGAGTTGTCCTGCTGACCGGAAATGGACCCTCACCAAAAGATGGGAAGTGGGCCTTTTCATCTGGCGGCGATCAGCGCGTCCGCGGGCATGGTGGGTATGAGGGCGGCTTTGAACTGCCCCGCTTGCATGTATTGGAATTGCAGCGCATCATCCGCTTTATGCCAAAAGTAGTAATTGCCGTTGTCCCCGGCTGGGCGGTCGGCGGCGGTCACAGCCTGCATGTGGTTTGTGATCTGACGATCGCCAGCCGCGAACATGCTATTTTTAAACAAAACGATGCGACTGTCTCCAGCTTTGATGGCGGCTTCGGATCTGCATATCTGGCCCGCATGGTGGGGCAGAAACGTGCCCGAGAGATCTTCTTTTTGGAAAAACCTTATACCGCCGAGGAAGCATGCCAGATGGGGATGGTCAATGCCGCTGTGCCGCACGCAGATCTGGAAACAGTCGCAGTGGAATGGGCGAAAACTATTCAGCGTAAAAGTCCGACTGCCATTCGGATGCTCAAATTTTCCTTCAACCTGGCTGAAGATGGCATGGTTGGACAGCAAATTTTTGCTGGAGAGGCCACCCGGCTGGCTTATATGACCGATGAATCCAAGGAAGGCCGCGACGCCTTTTTGGAAAAACGAGACCCGGATTTTGATAAATTCCCCCGTTGGGCATAAATTAAAGCCACACTAAAGTCTACTATTCAATTATTCTTATGAATGATTTCCTTTCCCTTGCCGCCCAATCATCACCTGAGCGCCTCGCATTGATAACCTCCGATGTGGAGATAACTTACGGGGAGTTAAATCAGCGTGTGGCCGTTTTATCTTCCCGATTGGATGCGGCGGGAATTCAGGCAAAGGATCGAGTCGCCGTCCTGCTTGACCGTGGGCTTGCCTCCGGTGAACTGGTGCATGCGCTGGCCCGACTGGGGGCAGTCATCGTGCCGCTCAATACGCGGTTGACATCAACAGAAATGCGCTGGCAAATTGAGCAGTCAGATTCTCGGTGGGTGCTCAGTGTTCTTCCCGCACCATTGCTGGAGGAAGCCATCCTCCTGGATGATCTGCCGCGTATGGGAGAATCCGATCAATGGCTGGGCAGCCCCCTTGATCTGGATGCCGACTTTGGGATCCTTTTCACCTCAGGGACGACCGGTAAACCAAAAGGCGCGGTGCTGACCTGGGGAAATATTTTCTGGTCTGCCACTGCCTCAGCCTTTCGGCTGGGTGTGCTTCCTTCGGATCGCTGGCTGTTGACCCTGCCGCTCTATCATATTGGCGGACTGGCGATCCTTTTTCGAAGCGCGCTCTATGGCACTGCGGTTGTGCTGCCCGATTATCCCGGTGACCCATTTGATTTGGAGCAGTTATGGAGAAAAATGCATAATGCCGACGTCACCCTTGTTTCACTGGTGCCCACCATGCTTTACCGTTTAATGGATCGCTATGAAAAAGAGGATTGGCCTTTATCTTTACGTTTGATTCTCCTGGGAGGCGCCGCTGCCACCCTCAAATTGCTCCGGGCTGCCAGGGATGCATATCTTCCCCTGGCCTTGACATACGGTCTGACAGAGGCCACGTCTCAGGTCGCTACTACTGATCCGGAGCTTACCCGACTCAAACCGGGCACAGTGGGCAAACCCTTGCAATGGTTGCAGGTCAGCATTCACGATGAGGATGGTCAGCATTTGCCCGCCGGTGAAATTGGCGAGGTCTGGGTCCAGGGGCCGATGGTGATGCGCGGTTATCTTCACCAGGCTACAGGTAATGATTGGCTGCATACCGGCGATCTGGGGTACCTGGATGATGAAGGCGACCTGCGGATCGTTCAGCGCCGTAGCGATCTGATCATCAGCGGCGGCGAAAATATCTATCCCGCCGAAATAGAAGCTGTCATCCGTCAGCATCCCGCCGTCACAGACGCCTGTGTAGTTGGACTTCCAAATCTCGAATGGGGGCAACAGGTTGCTGCAGCCATAACCTTGCGACCTGACGCTTCCCTGGACGAAAAATCTCTACTCTCCTTTTGTCAGCAGCATTTGGCAAGTTATAAACTTCCACGGCAAATGGTTATTCTCGACACCCTTCCACGTACCTCATCGGGAAAAGTACAACGTGATAAAGTCATTGACCAATTCAGCAGGAACTGATTTTTCTTATAAAGAGTAAATTTATTAATAATGAACATAACAAATCAAAAAATAGAAATTTCCCTCGCTCCCGATCTGAAAATTGGCGGAGAAAATATCATCCTGATGCTCGGACCCTGTTCGGTGGAGAGCTATGCCCAGACCCATGCCATCGCCAGGCTGATCCACCAGCTTGGTCTGCGCGTCATTCGCGGTGGAGCCTTTAAGCCACGGACCTCGCCGGATTCTTTTCAAGGCCTGGGTGAGGAAGGCCTGAAGATATTACGTAAAGTGGCCGATGAATTTGATCTGCTTGTGGTGAGTGAGGCCCTGGGGGTGGAGCAATTGCCTCTGGTGGCAGAATATGTTGATATTATCCAGATCGGCAGCCGCAATATGCAGCATTATCCCCTTTTATGGGCCGTTGGTGAACTGGATAAACCGATCCTGCTCAAACGTGGTTTCATGTCCACGGTCGATGAATGGCTGGCTGCTGCCGACCATATTGCCAGCCGAGGCAATCAGAAGATTATCCTCTGCGAGCGAGGTATTCGGACCTTTGAGACCTCCACACGCAATACCCTTGATACGAACTCCATCGCACATCTCAAAATAAACAGCCCTTTTCCGGTGATGGGAGATCCCAGCCACGCTACGGGGCGTACCGATTTGGTGATCCCTGCGGCGCGGGCCGCCCTGGCGGCTGGTGCAGATGGTTTACTGGTGGAAATTCACCCTAAACCGGAAGAGGCTCTCTCCGATGGGGTGCAATCGCTAAATCTGGAGCAGGCAAAGGACCTGGTTGTTCAGACTACTCGTTTGGCGGAGGCCATGCGGCGGGGGATTGCATGAGATCCAGGCCCTGGCCCCTGCATGAACTTGGCGATCCATCTCACCCAGCGATCATATTTCTACACGGCTTTATGGGTCTCGGTCAGGATTGGAAAAATATAGCCCGTCCACTCAGCGAGAAATTTTATTGCCTTTTTCCAGATTTGCCAGGTCATGGTGAGAACCCCCTGGATGCGCAGCCAGGGCATGTGGCCTGGGCCTCTGCTTTGCGGGACACACTCCAAATCCGTAGCCTCAAGCGTGCCTATCTGGTCGGTTATTCAATGGGCGGACGGTTGGCGCTGTATTTCTCGCTTAAGTACCCTGAATTGGTTGAGGGGCTGGCAATGGAGTCAACTAATCCAGGCATTACCGATCCCAAAGAACGACAGGCACGCGCCGCCTGGGACGATAATAATAAAGCCCATATTCAGAGTAAAGGGCTGGCCTCTTTTTTGACTGACTGGTATGAGATGCCGCTTTTTGCATCTTTGAAAAATATTCCGGGGCTAAAAGATGAGCTACGGGTTCAGCGCGCCCAGCAAAACCCCGAGAATATGGCCCGAGTAATTCGACATCTCAGTCCGGGACGACAGCCCTCTTTGTGGGAACGTCTGCCAGATCTTTCTCCATCCACGCTGCTGGTGGCTGGCCTTTTGGATGAGAAATACACCCAAGTTAGCCGGCAAATGGCAGAAATTATCCCTGACTGCGAGCTTGCGCTAATCCCGGCCTGCGGTCATAATGCCCACCTGGAACAACCTGATCGATATATTGAAATTATCCAAAAATGGCTGTATTCGGGGAAAAATATTTCGAATCCGAAATAAGGTATACCTGATCTCCTCGATTAATTCTTCGGCTCTGATGAGGTAAGAGAAATCCACCAATGTGCTTCTAATCAACTAA
>JACNJN010000080.1:14668-19023 GCA_014382535.1 Candidatus Desulfolinea nitratireducens
TAAGGAGAATGCCATGACAACTTTAGTTGAATCACGTAATGAAAAAAACACTTTTTTTGCACGCCACCCTCAAAGCCCATTGACGGATGAACAGAAAACATCTTTCAAGGAACTTAATTATTTCCCTGAAGCTACAGATTTGCGCCTAAAAGTTCAGATAGAACGCTTTGACAACCAGGTTGAGATACAAATTCCCACATCAACCGGTGGTTTTCAAGCCTATCAGCGCTTTGGAAAATTCAAATTTCAGGTCAACGGCCAGGAAGCAGAACTTACCATTTTTTCTTCTTCTGGTGGATATTTTTTACCCTTTGTTGATTCAATGGCTGGGGAAGAAACCTATCCTGCCGGCCGCTATCTTGAACCGGAAGCAATCGGCAACGATCAATTTCTAATTGATTTTAATCTGGCCTATAACCCCTATTGTGCTTATAACGATCGCTGGGCTTGCCCCCTAACCCCGGCTGATAACAGGTTGTCTGTGCCCATCAAGGCAGGCGAAAAGAATTTTCATCCTTAAAATACTCAAGGGATCATTTTTGCTGCGGCTGAATCTACCATCCACAAAACTTTCCCGTTCGTTGGATCAATCGCCTGCGAAGGAAAGCGATCCACATCTCTTGTTTCCCCTAATGCATTCGCCAAAGCATCGGCTTTCGCCTCACCGCTCACGAGAAAAATTATTTTCCGTGCTTGATTGAATACCAAAGGTGTCATCGTCAGGCGCGTTGCGGGTCGACCCTGATAACTTCCCTCTGTCACGATAATCGGATCCTTCCACAAAGCGGATTGGCCCGGAAACAGGGAGGCAGTATGCCCATCACTGCCCAACCCAAGCATCACCAAATCGAAACGCACGGAGCTTTGGTTTGCCTCTGCGATTGAGCGAAGGGTTTGAGCATAAGCCAGTGCCGCCTCACCTGGAGAGGGATCAGTCGGTATTGAGTGGATATTCTCATCCGGGATATTTACGTGATCCAGCAACGCCTCGCGTGCCTGCCCGAAATTGCTCTGCGGATCTTCATGTGGCACATGGCGCTCATCTCCCCAAAAAAGGTGAACTTGTCCCCATGGCACAACTTCCAGCAGAGGTGGTTTTGACAGTAAACGATAAGCCATCAACGGAGTTCCGCCACCACTGAGCACCGCCAAAAACCGTCCGCGTTTACTGATGGCATCATTCGCCAAGCTGACAAAATGCTCGGTAAAAGATTTTGCAAGAAGTTCCCCATTTTGACTAATATGGATTTTTGATTTGAGCAATTTGAATCCTCACACTAAAAATAATATGAATATCTTACCTTAGATTTCAGGTATCTATTTATCATCATCAGGGTAAAGATATTCCTGTAAGAATATTGCTCTGAAAAACATCATAGTCGAATATGAAAACGTTCAGTATTCGCGATAAATAAATAATTATTTACTGGAGAAAATATGCCAAAAGGAAAACGCAAAAGCCAAAAGCAAACCCGCCGTGAAAAAATGCGAGCAGATAAAGAAAGAAAAAAGTGGGTTGGATATGGTGCTCTGGCCTTGGTTTTAATCGCAGCTATTTTATTTATCACATCTCGGCCACCGAATGCCCCACCTTTGGATGATGCTCGCCTTTCATCAAACCCGATTTTGGGACCTGATACCGCCAAGGTGACAATTACCGAGTATGGTGATTTTGGCTGCCCTGCCTGCCAATCCTGGCATCGCTCTGGAATTAAGGAGCAATTACTGGCGACCTATGGCGATGATATTCAATTTATCTGGAAGGATTTTCCTGTCATCACTGCGCAATCTCCCAAGGCTGCCGAGGCTGGTCAATGTGCACTGGATCAGGGTAAATTCTGGGAATATCATGATCTGCTTTATGCAAAAGCGCCCGCGATCAGCGTCAGTGAATTGAAAAATTATGCCTCAGAAATTGGGTTGGATACCGCGCTATTTGAGGCCTGTCTGGACTCAGATCAGAACCGCGCCAAGGTAGAGCAAAACCTGGATGAAGCCCGTCGTCTTGGATTGCCAGGCACCCCATCATTTTTAGTGAACGATACAAAGCTAATTGGCCCACCATCCTTTGAATTCTTCAAATCCACAATCGATGGGATTTTGGCTAGCGGCGGGTAAAGCTAATTTAGAAACAGGATTATTCTGGCTAGTAGACGTCCGAAGTTTCACCCCTTCACTCCGTTCGGAGTGCTAGGTAAAAACTTCGGAAGTCTTTTCAAGTAAACGGGCCAAAGGGGTGTATAAGCTCGGGTACAATTAAAAGCACTATGCCCATCAATCTGGAACTGATCTCCAAACTATTTTTTTTCAGCTTCACTCTTTGGCTTGGAACCTATCTGCTGGCACGGAATTTTAAAAAGCCCGCAATAATGCTCACAGGCCTTGGTCTGTTCGCATATTCGCTTGCATTGGTGATTGAATTACTAACCGGGCAACTGATAACAATCATCCTTCTTCTTCCCGCAGCGCTATGGATCGGCGCAGCCTTACATCTTTTTCCTGAAGAAATTGCTTGGCGCGGGCGACTCATTCAGATTTGGGCGCTCACCACTATTCCCGTTCTCATCCTGGCTCTGCTTAATCCATGGTTTGGAATCATCATTGTGATCGCAAATTTATTGAGTGCGGGCATGGTAGGGAAATATGCCCTGCGTTCACGCTTCAAAAATACCCTTGCTATCCTGGCCGTAGTAGCGTTATTTTTCACCCTCAGTACAGGACTGATTGCCCTTCCATTTGATTTTTTACCACGCAGCTGGGGTATCCTGGCTCTCGGCCTTGATCTGCTTGTACTCGGATTATTAATTACAGCCTGGGATGCGTTTGACGAGGGCGAATCCATGCGCGCCCATCTGGTACGTTCCTTTGTGGCGGCCTTTTATTATGCTGGCGCACTCGCTGCACTTGTCATTATCTTTATCGTGATCGACGGAGATTTGTCCTTTGCCAAATTACTTTTGCTCACCAGCATCATCGAATTTGGGATTCTCACCCAAACCTATTCAGCACAGATCCAATCCCTTTTGGATAGGTTGACATTTACCCGATCTTCAACTTTGAGCATCGACAGGGAGATTCTCCGCACTACTGCAGATGGCTTGCCGCGCCTTTCCACGCTCAAACCTGCTGATGTGGACGAGGCAGAGTTTACCCGCCTGACACGACGTGCCATCAGCAACCTGGGTAATTTACCGAAACTGGCAACCAGCCCTCTCACAAAGCTTCCAGCGGTTCTTTCCCAAAGCGGAGATAATCCACTTGACCGGGCCCATGCTCTGAAAGCATTGCTTACTGAGAGCATAGGTCGTCTCAAACCAAAAGGGGAGACAGATTTCGGTTCTACAGATGAATGGCGTTATTTTAACGCTTTATACTTCCCCTATGTAATCGGGATCAAGCCCCACTCTCGTCGCATCTACAAAGATTTCCTTGACGAAACATCCATCCTGGCCTTGGATTGGTTCCAGAGTTCAGTTCCTGAGCGAACCCTTCATAACTGGCAAAATGCTGCAGCGCGTTTAGTCGCTCAAGATTTACTAAATATAAACTAAATTCCTTAAACTGGCAGTAGTTGGCAGTAGTTTTCGTGGACTTGGCAGTCATGAATAGCATAAACTGGGGGCATCAAACAAATTATGAAAAGGAGTTCTATCATGACCGTTCAAACCAATACCAGCAATACCTCGATCCGCCCTATCCTTTATGGAAATGCCATCTTCAGCGGGATTAGCGGACTTTATTTCGCAGCGGCATCCAAATCCGTTGCTACCTTCCTTGGCATTGAAGCAAGCTTCATTGTCCTGGAACTGGGACTGGGCCTGATGCTCTTTGCCGGACTGTTATTTTATTATGATTCTCGCCCATCAATTCCGCAAAAATTTGTGCTATTTGCCATAATCGCCGATTCGATCTGGGTGCTGACAAGCGTATTATTGCTGGTTACGAATTGGGTACCCTTCAGTGTCGAAGGAAAATGGGCTGTGGGCATCATTGCGATCATTGTAGATATCTTTGCAGGCCTGCAATTCTTCCAATGGCGAAAAATGCGCTAACGATCAACATAGTTCCTTCCAATTTATTCACAATTAGAGATTTGGCTCCTGGCTGAATCTCTATATTGTTCTCCATTAACAATGATGGTGATACAATTTGCAATTGCATGGAAAAGACAATCAAAAATATTGTTGAGAAGAAATTTATGAGCATTCTGGAAGATAAAGATCTTTGGGCAACAAATTTTCAAAATGGTTGGTTGGCAGATTTGCAGAGGAAGGGGAAAATTAATTGGGATTCCTATTTACGCCCCAAAAACCGGGTTCCCATTTCCGGTAAAAGCGTGGATCTGAAAACAAGCC
>JACNJN010000080.1:19319-40596 GCA_014382535.1 Candidatus Desulfolinea nitratireducens
AGTAGTTAGTTTCATGGGATATCAGCCAGATGTATCACAGGTTTTGGATATCACTATTCCTGCAATCCTTGAGATCGCAAAAGAAGAAAAAGTGGACGCTGCCCTGCTGGTTCCTTCCTGACCGATTTGCTGCCAGTCCGTTGGACTGATCGCACGTGCCCTGGAGATGGATGGTGTCGCCACAACCCTGACGTCCTGGAGTATGGGATTTACACGCCCGACAATGCCACCGCGCGCAACCTATACGCGCCTCGCAAGAGGGGCAACTTTAGGACAACCGCATGATGCCGCGCAACAAAAGCGCGTGCTGGAGGCCACCCTGACATTATTGGCACAAGATGCACCGCTCAAACCTGTCAAATTAAACGAAATGAAACCTAAGTGAAATTAGAGGTAGCTACACTCCATCCGCCTCAGGGACTTGCAGCGTTAATTAAAGATTTGGGAAGCGGAGAAAATGGCGTTGGTGGGACAGCAGTGCCGAGGGGAGCGTTGACTTTAGATGAGTATCTTCTATTTTGCAGCGAAACAAACGACCATTCAAATTTAAAATCCGGGAATATTCCTCGTAGTTTTTTCTGGTTTCTGGATGATGAGGGTGTTGCCATTGGGATCGTACGGATGTGGCATTACCTCAACAAAAGCCTGAAGGAGCGTACGGGGCATATCAGCTACTATATCCGTCGAGATAAACGCGGCAAAGGCTACGGTCGGGAAGCTCTCCGACTGGCGCTGTTGACATTAAGGGATTTTGGTAAAAAAAGGGCCTTGATCATCACAGACTTGGACAATATTGCATCGATACGAATTATCCAGGAAAACGGTGGAATTCTTGAGAGCGTTGGAATGGGTGGTGAAGAGAGGAAGTTTGGTCGATATTGGATTGAATTGGAGATATAAAAGTCCTCCGTACGGAGGACTTTTGCTTATTTCACATCAACCAATTCAACATCGAAAATCAGGGTCGCATTTGGTGGAATAACGCCACCAGCACCGCGTTCGCCATAGCCCAATTCGGGCGGAATGGTCAATTGTGCTTTTCCACCAACTTTCATCAGGGCGATGCCTTCATCCCAGCCACTAATAACCTGGCCAACACCCAGCTTGAAGTCAATCGGCGTACCGCGTTTAAATGAGCTGTCGAAAACTGTACCGTCAGGGAGCTTTCCTTCATAGTGAACACTAACGGTTTTGCCGGCTTCAGCCTGCTTGCCTGTACCTGCTTTTTTTTCAGTGTATTCCAATCCGCTTTCTGTTTTCATAGTTCTCCTATATCTGCAAAAAATACATTTTACTTTCTAATTCCTTCAATACTAGTTAGAATTTTGCAGAAATCACTTATTTTAATCTGTGTTCCGCACAGCCAAAACGCCATTGATGCCCATCACGAGCGAGGAGTTCAACAGATTCTTCGGGACCCCATTCACCTTTTTTATGAGTAGCAAGTTCGGGCTGAGAGCGTTCCGTCCAGCCATTGATAATGGGATCAATTATCTTCCAGGAGGCTTCTATTTCATCGGAACGTGTAAACAGGGAGGCATCCCCATCCAGGGCTTCAAGCAATAAACGCTCGTAGGCCTCGGGAATGGAAGCGCCGTCAAAGAAATCTTCGTACTCAAAATCCATATTGACCGAGCGCATATCCTGATCGGAATCGGGGACTTTGGCTTCAAAACGGAGCTGAATACCCTCGTCTGGCTGAATACAGATTGAAAGGACATTGGGCGTAATATCGCGTCCTTTGGGGAGATCAAACATGAGGTGTGGCGGGCGCTGGAACTCGATAACGATCTCGGAGCTTTTATGTTTGAGTGCCTTACCTGAGCGCAGATAAAATGGCACGCCCTGCCAGCGCCAGTTGTTTATAAAAAGTTTGAGCGCTGCATAAGTAGGGGTTTGAGAATCTGGCGCAACGCCTTCTTCCTGAAGATAACCCTCGTATTGAGCGCGGACGGTATCGTTTAGATCAACGGGACGAATACTCTGAAAAACCTTCGCTTTTTCGTTGCGAACGGCATCTGCATCAAAAGATGCAGGGGCTTCCATCGCAACCAAAGCGAGGAGCTGAAAAAGATGATTCTGGAACATATCGCGCAAGACCCCTGATTTGTCGTAATATCCGGCGCGCTTACCAACATCAACACTTTCTGCAACACTGATCTGGACATTATTGACATAACGGCGATTCCAGATCGGCTCGAAAATAGTGTTTGCATAGCGGAAAAAGAGGATATTTTGCGAAGTTTCTTTGCCGAGGTAATGGTCAATGCGATAGATCTGGCGCTCTTCAAATGCAGCGTGGACAGCGTGATTAAGCGCCTGAGCGGACGCGAGATCATGCCCAAAAGGTTTTTCGATGATAATACGTCGCCATGTACCAGCGTCTTCATCTTCTTTTGACATGCCTGCTGCGCCAAGAAAACCGGCGACGGAAGCATAAAAGGAGGGGGCTGTAGCCAAGTAATAGAGGCGGTTCGCATTGCTGATTTCCAATTCATGCAAGAAATTGTGTAGTTTTGCAAAATCATCTGCATGATCCAAATTGCCGCGAAAATAATGGAGCATCTTAGAAAATTCATTCCAGGTTTCCACATCGAAACTTTCTGGACTGAATTTCTCAACCCCTTCCCTTAAACGCTCACGGAAAGATTCGTCTGTATACGAACGACGCGCAAAACCAATCACATTGGCGCACTCAATTAAGCGCCCTTTTTTAAAATTATTATATAAAGCAGGAATTAATTTACGCCAGGTCAGATCGCCCGATGCGCCAAAAATAACGATACTGGTGTGAGTCTTTGCCATTATTCCGCCTTCTTCACAGCATGTCCACCGAACTGATTTCTCATTGCAGAAAGTACCTTGGCAGCATAGCTTTCATCCTGCCTGCTGGAAAAACGTCTCAGTAAAGATAACGTGATCACGGGCGCCGGCACATCCAGATCGACCGCTTCAAAAACCGTCCAGCGGCCTTCGCCGCTATCCGAAACATAACCAGCAATGTCGCTCAAATCCTGATCGCCTTCAAGAGCATTTGCCGTCAGATCGAGCAGCCACGAACGGACCACACTTCCATGCCGCCAGATCTCTGCAACCTGATGCAGGTCAAGTCCAAAATCCTTCTTGGCATGCATGATCTCAAAACCTTCAGCATAAGCTTCCATTAAACCGTATTCAATTCCATTGTGGACCATTTTGACAAAGTGCCCGGCCCCAACTGGGCCAACATGTCCCCAGCCCAAGTCGGCGGCTGGAGCGAGGGTTTCAAGGATCGGACTCAGCCTTGAAACGGCTTCCGTTTCACCGCCGATCATCATGCTGTAGCCTTCTGCCAGACCCCAAACGCCACCACTGGTACCCACATCCACGTAATGAATATTTTTCTCAGCAAGTTCAGCCGCTCGCCGTATATCATCCTTATACATCGTGTTGCCGCCATCGATGATGGTATCCCCCTCTGAAAGCAATTCGCCCAACTCGCTGATCACTGACTCCGTTATCTTTCCGGCGGGAACCATCACCCACACCACACGCGGCGATGAGAGTTTTTCTGCAACCTCGGCCAAAGTACGTGCACCCTCTGCGCCTTCAGCTTCAGCTTTCTGGATCGCGTCTTCGTTCAAATCAAAGGCAACAACTTCATGTCCACCACGCAACAAACGGGAGGTCATGTTCGCACCCATTTTTCCTAAACCGATCATTCCTATTTTCACATTTTTCTCCTTTTTACGGACGCTGTCAATATATTTCTATTGTCCATATTATCATTACAATGAAGCTAAATTAAATAGCTTGCCAATAATTTCCTGATGATGTTGCGCTAACTCTGGATTTGTCTCAAAACCAAGCTGATTATCAAGAATCGAACAGGCTTTTCGCAGGTCAGACATTGATAAATATGATTCCGATATATTATTCTCGGCATAAACCTGCGCTGCCAAATCCCTGGTTAATTTGTCCATTTCACTTGTCGGGGATTTCTCACCCATCCGACGGCGCAGGAAGTTGCGATTTGTAAGAATAAAGCATTCAGTGATGCCATCCTTTAACTCCGGCATGGAAATCGAATCCAATCCCATTTTCGTATCCAGAGATTTTTTTACCGAATCAATTTTCATATTTTGCTCCTTAAAATCCACCAGCGTGCTCACCAACGTGAGCGACAATATCAAGCAAATCCTTTGAATTATCCACGATATGTGATTCCGGGAGCAGATTTGATTCGTGCAAGCCTTTTTTTGTAAAGGGTGTACTCACAGCGACCACTTGCATCCCTGCGTGCAGGGCAGCTTTAACACCTGTGGGCGAATCTTCGATCACCATACATTCAGAAGGTGCTATTCCCAATTCATCAGCGACCATCAAATATATCTCCGGATCAGGCTTGCCCTTTTCAACGTCGTCACGACTGGCAACAAAGTCAAAGGCGTCTTCCAACCCCAATTCCTTTAACACATACTGAGCCTGTTCGCAGGTGGACATGGTGGCCAGGCCCACTTTGCAGTTGGAGGCACGCGCCTGATTGAGAAGGTCCACATTATGCCTCCAATGATTATCGCGGATGATCTGTGGATCGGACAACATATCGTTATATATTTTTAATCGCACCTGCACATAAGCCTGCCAGGGGCTGGCCACGCTAAATTCTCTCATTCGCTCTTTGGCTTTTTTAGCGAGATTGAAACGCTCAACAAGCGCAATGGCAACTTCCCGGCGGGAGAGACCAACCACATCTTTAAAAGCCTCGATCACATCGTCCTCGCGGATTTCGTCCGGGCACAGTTCCATTGCCGCACGGGCATACGAAATCGCCTTCAAACGCTCAGTCTGGACAAGTGTGCCATCCAAATCAAAAATCATTGCTTTTATCATATGCTCACTTAAGTTTGAATAAATTCAATCAAGATAGGTACTTTTTACTAATTCCAAGCCATTTGGCTGCGTTTATGCCAGTAGACCTCGGGAGATTCAATCAGTTTCTCCAAAATATTTTCCAGGGCATCGTCCCACACGATCTCCAATGCCTTCAAATTGGATTCCAGATGATCGATACACGCTGCCCCACTTAAAGTCACATCCACAAATGGTTGCTGCATGACTGCCGCCAAAGCAAGTGCGTCAATCGGCAACTGCCTGGCTATTGCCTGTGCTTCCAATATCTTCATAGAAGATCGAAAATCAGGGGATGCATTTCGTGGCGTCAAACGGCCATTTGCCAGTGCCTCTTTGATAATAATACCGAGCCCCATCTCATGGGCTGCTTTAAGAGCCGGAGCTGCCGATTGCTCCAACAAATTCCAGGTAGCTTGCACAGAAGAAAAGAGTGGGACCCCATCAAATTCAAGTTCCAAAGCTCGCCATATTATTTCTGCCTGATTTTCTCCGCTCACGGAAAATCCAATCGCCAACCCTCCATTACGCAATTGAGCCAGCTCGGTTAACACAGCTTGATTTGACAATATGCCGCTATCTAATGTCGCTGAATGGATCTGATATAGATCAAGATGATCGCAAAGCAAAGCCCTGCTTTCTCTAATCTGCCGCTCTAAGACAGCCAATGAGTGATCCTTGACTTCATGCTTTTGCCCAGCGGAGACATCGACTTTCCAGTCAGCAGTGTAGGTATAGCCCCATTTTGAACCAAGGGTAATCAACCCGGGATCAATATTTCTTTTTGCCAGCCAGGAGCTGATAAACGCTTCAGCTCGCCCATAGGATCGGGCCACATCAAAGTAACGAATCCCAGCAGCCCAGGCCGCATCTAAAATTGTGTGGGCATGCTCTTCCATCCTTTGGACATCATAATTTTGCTTTAGATCATCGGCATGGCCCAGGTTAATATAACCGGGTCGTCCAAGCGCAGCCAGGCCCAAGCCCATTGAGGTGACAGAGAATGGATTTCTCCCGAATTTTCGCTTTCCTAAAATCCCGTTTAACAAACTCTCCATTTCTCACCTTACTCTAATTCATAACCTTCGCCAGAGTCATTTTGTAAATCAATAATAATTTCCTGACCACCGAAGCCATCAACAATATCATGGGCGCGGACGGTAACCTGAAACACGTTTTCCGGGATAATAATACCGCGTTGACTTCGGGTGAAAGGCTGTTCGTCCACATGCGGATGCGCCAACAGGCGGGTAAAGGGATCATTGGGGTTGGCTTTGAGTACAATTCCAGCCTGGGTAACCACATCCCAGCCATCAGCGTAATCATCCCAGCCTGTGTCGGGATGTTTTATGGTGACGAGAAATGTCCAACTCCCATCGGCATCTGAGACCGCGCGAACATGGACGACATCGGCATCAGCCTCTCGGGGAAATTCAGTGCCAACCACAGCGGGAGCAGGCTTTGGGCTGGGACCGACGCTTTCACTCGATTCTGATTTAGGAGTTTGAGTTGGAGATATAGTTGATATATCCAAATTTTCAGTTCCGCAAGCGGTCAACAATAATAACGTAAATGGAAATATTAAATGAACGAATTTAATCATAGGATTTTCGAAAGCCTAAACTGCCTTCACGTTTTCGAGAATAAAGATTAACAGGACTTACGCAAAATACCTTTTTTCTCGCTGCGTTGTAGCTTGCCTACAATACCCCAACGCAGAGCATTGGGACTAGGGCTATAAAAATGCGTAAGTCTAAATTAAGATGGCAATCAAGATATAACATTGAATTTATTACAGAAAATAGACATCTTCTTCTCGAATTTTCTTACCGATACCATCTTTTTATCCCACTCATTTTTTCAGCTATTGGATATAGCTTACCACAAGCGATTATATCGCGCTCCAATATTTCCCAATTAATGCTATTTAAGAAGGTGGGAACTAGATCAAATCACAGGTTATTAGTAAGAAACCTGACCCCGTTGACATCCTAGAAGCACAAGGCTCGAAAGTCTTTTTATTCAACCAACATATTGAGGTATTAAAATGAATGTTATTGGTGCAATAATTGCAGGTCTAGCCGGTACAGCGGCTCTGACAATGGTAATGTCCATGGCTCCAAAAATGGGTATGCCTGAGATGGATATCGTCGGAATGCTCGGTTCCATGTTTGGCAAAGCCAATCGTACCCTGGGCATGGTGATCCACTTTATGATGGGGATCGTCTTTGTTCTGGTTTATGCCTATCTATGGTCAATTGGCACCGGAAGTGCAACCTGGCTTAATGGACTGATTTTTGGTGCTGTACACTGGCTGATCGTCGGAATGGCCATGGCCATGATCCCCATGATGCACGCAGGGATAAAAAGTGGCGCAGTAAAAGCTCCTGGCATGTGGATGACCAATAACGGTGGCATGAAAGCCTTCGTCGGCGGCTTGATGGGCCATATGGTCTTTGGGCTTGTAGCAGTATTAGTGTACAACCTTTTCTAAAAATTTTCTTCTTCTCTCCTCCTCTAAAAATGCTCCCAATTAATAACTGGGAGCGTTTTTAGGTTTAAAATTGGACTTCTCATAATAGGTTTGAATGAAATCACTATGGATATAAAACATGCTACTCTCGCACTACGCGCTTGATCAGCCACATCTCTGGTAAATCTCGTGCAAAGCCTTTTAAACATATCTCCAGTGAAAAAATCGATCTGCCTAATTTTCTAAAAGATGTATTTCGATTTTAAGGCCCCAATTGCTTTCTAGGCAAATATACGGAGGTACAATTATCCAAAATACAAACCGATTTGTAAAAGGATATTCCCGTGTCTTCATCTTTGCCATTGCGCTACGGAACTAACCCCCAACAAACGCCCGCCCGCGTCTACATGAAAGACAACTCCGACCTACCGATTACTATTCTAGGTGGATCACCGGGCTATATAAATTTACTTGATGCGCTCAACGCCTGGCAACTTGTCCGGGAGCTGAAGCAAGCCACGGGGATGCCCGCTGCAACCTCTTTCAAACATGTCAGCCCATCGGGTGCAGCAGTCGCAGTCCCTCTGCCAGAAACCCTTAAGAAAATCTATTTTCTATCTGATACCGAACTATCGCCTCTGGCCATCGCCTATGCGCGGGCCCGCGGCGTCGACCGGATGTCATCCTTTGGTGATTTTATCGCCCTATCTGATACGGTCGATCTCCCAACCGCAAATATCATCGCTCGCGAAGTTTCTGATGGGGTCATCGCGCCCAATTACGAGCCCAAGGCCCTTGAAAAATTAAAACTCAAAAAAGGCGGGAAATATACGATTATCCAGATTGATCCATATTACGAACCAGAACTAACTGAAAGACGCGATCTTTTCGGAGTGACCTTTGAACAGCGCCGCCATAACCGTCTTGTTACCCACGATGATTTTAAAAATATTGTCACGACAAGTAACAAATTACCCGCCGAAGCCATTCGCGACATGATCGTGGCCTGGATCGCGCTCAAATATACGCAATCCAACTCAGTTTGCTATGTCAAGGATGGGCAAATAATTGGTGTCGGCGCAGGTCAGCAATCCCGAGTGCATTGCACTCGTCTGGCCGGCGGTAAAGCGGACCTATGGTATCTGCGCCAGCATCCACTTGTGCTCAATTTACCTTTTATCCCTGAAATCAAGCGGTCCGCTCGAGATAACGCCATCGATCAGTTTCTACAGCCAGACGTGACCGAAGCAGAAAAATCCAGGTGGAGGGATATTTTCACCCACATCCCGGAGAAATTCTCCTTGGAGGAACGTCGTGAATGGCTCGACAGATTAGAGAATGTCACTCTTGGCTCTGACGCCTTCTTCCCCTTTCGTGACAGCATTGACCGCGCTGCTCAAACTGGCGTCCGCTATATTCTCCAACCCGGGGGTTCCACCCGGGATGAGGAAATTATCACCGCCTGTGACGAATATGGGATGACGATGGTCTTCAGCGGGGTTCGATTATTTCATCATTGATTTTCAATGGAGGTATTTAATGCCCACAGCTATTCTATCGGTCTATGATAAGACCGGTCTGATTGATTTTGCCAAAGGTCTCATCGATCTTGGCTGGTCACTGCTGGCTTCCGGTGGAACATCCAGGCTACTTCGCGAAAATGGATTTTCCGTTACAGATGTGGCTGATTACACGAAAACACCGGAAATACTGGGTGGTCGGGTCAAAACCTTGCATCCCGCCATCCACGGAGGTTTACTGGCCCGCTCCACAGATGCTGACCACCGCCAGCTTCTTGAACTTGGATGGGATTACATCGACCTTGTAGCGGTCAATCTCTATCCCTTTGAAAAAACCATTGCCAAACCCGATATGACCTATGCCGATGCCATCGAAAACATCGACATCGGTGGCGTGACCCTTATTCGAGCTGCGGCAAAAAACCATGAGCGGGTTACCTTACTCTGCGACCCGGCAGATTATCCGTCAATTTTAGAGGAACTTCGCTCAGGTGGTATCTCTTCTGAAACCCGCAAAGAACTCTCGATCAAAGGCTTCGCCAGCACAATGCGTTACGATACCGCCATCTATAATTATTTGTGCTCATCAGGTAATCATCCGCGGAGGCCCTAAAACAATGACTAAAAAATCAATTCATTCTCTTTCTTCTCTGGATGGACGTTACCTGAACACGACTACGCCCTTGCGAGAATATTATTCTGAATACGCTTTTCTGCGAGATCGTGTACGCATCGAACTCGACTATTTACTTGCCCTTTCCAAAATAGGTTTGGTGCGCCCTTTGAGCGTATCCGATACCCACCTGCTGGATGAGATTTCCACCAACTTTAGTGAGGTTGATGCTGATGCCATCCAGGGTTTTGAGCACCAGACACGCCACGATGTCAAAGCGATTGAATACTTCCTCCAGGAGAGACTTCCCGCTGATCTGACTCCCTGGTTGCATTTTGGATTGACCTCCGAGGATGTCAATAACCTGGCCCAGGCCTTGGCTTTACGGGATGCGCGGGATGCAATCATCCTCCCCGCTCTGGACACAATCCTGGAAGCATTGCGAGACTATGCCCTCCGTTATCGTTCCTTACCTATGTTGGCACGGACACATGGCCAGCCCGCCGTCCCAACCACACTTGGAAAAGAATTTGTAATTTACCTGGCAAGATTAAAAAAAGCCCGAAACCAGATTGCCTTGCACCGCTTTGAAGCCAAGTTGACAGGTGCAGTCGGCAACTTTAATGCCTTACAGGCCGCCGCTCCTCAGGTGGACTGGCTTTCCTTCAGCCAGGATTTCATCCGCCAATATGATTTGGAACCCAATCTGATCACCAACCAGATTCTGCCATACGATAACTGGGTGCGCTATTTTGACGCCCTCCGCCTTGCCAATTCCATCCTGATCGATTTCGCGCAGGATATCTGGCGCTATATCAGTGATGGTTATCTTAAACAGGCTGTGCATAAAAATGAAGTCGGCTCCTCTACCATGCCACAGAAAGTTAATCCAATAGATTTTGAAAATGCTGAAGGAAATCTTGGAATTGCAAACGCTCTATTTATGCATTATGCCCAAAAACTGACCGTATCCCGTTTGCAGCGCGATTTATCTGATTCAACCGTGCGGCGCACATTTGGTACACCCCTGGGACATTCATTATTGGCCTGGAGCAATATTCTACGTGGCATGGATCGAATCGCTCCGAACGAAGAAAAAATCGAGGAAGATTTGGAATCCCATTGGGAGGTCGTTAGCGAGGGGGCACAGACCATCTTGCGCGCTGCCGGTCGAAGCGATGCCTACGAATCGCTCAAAGTACAGGTATACGGGCGCGTTTTAACGGAGGCAGATTACAAATCCTGGGTCGATTCGATTGAGATCAGCGAAGACGTACGGAATAGCTTGATCTCTCTAAGCCCTGAAAAATATATCGGCCTTGCCATCCAATTAACAGATCAGGAAACAAGTATTCCTTCCGCCAGAACTATGGGCACATTGGAATAAAGATAGTCCACCAGTATATTAGTTTGATTGTTTTTTGCCTTGCGGGTGAGTATACTTAGGTATCTTAATTAATAGAAAAGGAAATTAAATGAAGAAAAACACACTCCATCTAATGATCGTCCTGGTTTTTGCAACTCTGGCTTGCGGCATTTCTTCTGGCCCCGCAACATCTGGCGATGCTCCCGTTGGTGATAGCAACATTTTATTTCAGGATGATTTTTCAAATACCAGCAGCGGCTGGGATCGCGCTGACTGGGATGGAGGCCTGACTGATTATGGCAGCGATGTCTATAGAATGGTCGTCAAGATTCCATCCTACAATATTTGGGCAAATCCAGGCCAATACTTTGAAGGTGATGTCCGCGTGGAAGTTGATGCAACCAAGATCACTGGGGAGGATGATAATGATTTTGGGTTGCTCTGTCGTTATACCGGCACTCTTGAAAGCCCAAGTTTCTACTTCTTCATTATCAGCAGTGATGGCTTTGCCGTAATTGGAAAAGGGACCGCTGGTGTTACTGAATACCTCTCCAGTGAGTTCATGGAACCCTCGGACGCTATCAATCAAGGTTCAACTTTAAATCATTTACGCGCAGATTGCATTGGCAACAGCCTGACCTTTTTTGTTAATGGGCAACAGGTTGTCAGCACAACAGATGCATCATATACCGGCGGCGATGTTGGAGTTACTGCTGGCACCTTTGATATCCCCAACGCCGAGATCGCCTTTGATAATTTCATTGTCAGAAAACCTTAGATTATTCAATTATCGACTAGACAGGATCTTCCTGACTTTTAATACTTAAAAAAGGATATTCCCCTAAAAAAGAGCTGAAAGCAAGATTAATTCAGCTCTTTTTAGTTATCTTCCCTGAAAAAGGCGAAGTTGTTAAATGCGCAATATCCTGATTTTGAGGGGAAATGTCAGGGATGTACCACCACAAAATTGTCAAAAAGCACATCCAATCCTCCCTCGTTAAATGTGCCTGCCAGCAGCCCCACATCCCCTTCTGTTAAGTCAAAGTCTTCCACCAAAGCAATTGGGGTCTGGTTAATATAGAATCGCAATGTACTACCCTGGCAGTCTGCGCGGAGATGATTAATTGCTACCCCCGTTTTAATTGCACTTGAATACAGCATGGCCTCCTGCCCCAATAAACTTTGCTCTCCTGCTTTGATCTTGCCAATTGCGTAATAGCCATCTGCACTAATAACAAAATAATAAAAATTCTGATCGTCTCGATGGCGGCAGATCACACCAATCCTGTTTTCGACAGGACCAGCATACTGAAGGGTATCCACTTCAATACCAACATCGTCAAAACTCAATCCTGGCGTTGCCCAAAAATTCAGGCCGGGTTCTTTGACATAAAAGCGAAATCCCTCAGCGTCATAATTCATTACACCGCCATCGTTTACAAGACTTGTCCACTGGTTTTCACGGGTTGAAAAATCATCTTCAAAAAGAATATCTCCCTGCAGGATAATTGGCTTTGATTGACAAGCAAACATTAAAAAAGGAAGGAGAAAAAACACCAGCCATATTCTTTGTTTCATCGGTTCACCTACTCCTGAAAATATTGTTCTAAAAGTTGCGCAGCTTGCATCCCTGCCAAACTATCTGGCGATAAGGTGCGCGCGCGTAAAAGAGATTGACGTGCCAAATCCCGGTGGCTGTGTTTTAGGTAGAAAATTCCCAAATGAAGATGGGCCGAATCCAGGTTTTGGTCAAGGTCAAGAGCATAGTTAAATTGTTTTTCGGCATCAGAATCCTGCTCAAGATTAAAATACACCCAGCCCAATGTATCTGCAAAGGTCGCATTCTCAGGGCTCAAAATGACCGCTCTACGTGCTGCAGGCAATCCAATCTCCTCCATTTGCACAGCATATTGCACAGAGAAAAGTGCCAGCAAATGCCAATATTTCGGATCACCAGGGGCCAATACAGTGGCATGCTGGAAAGCAACAAGAGCGGGAGGTATATCCCCGGAACGGGCATAAGCATCCCCCACTGCCGATTGCCAATTTGGATTTTCAGGCTCCAAACCGACAGCAATTTTAAATTCGCGCAACGCCTTTTCCTCATTATCCTGACGCTGCCAATAAAGGCCACTAAAAGAATGGATCATGGGTGAATTTGGGTGGAGACTGAGAGCTTTTTCCAGGTCTGGGAGCCCGTCTTCTTCGAGGTGTTGTCTGGCCTCGCCAAGCCAGGCCCAGGCGAATGCGTTCTCAGGGTGGGCCTGGGAAGCGTTATGGAAAGCATCTGCTGAAAATTGCCATTCGCCCACCAACCCAAGCCCCCGTCCAACCAGGATAAGCTCCTCAGCAGGGTCTTTCTCAAGCAGAGCCAGGTTAAGGGCCGTGCGCAATGTCTCCACAACGGGAGCAAATTCATCATCCAGGTGTGCTGCGAGAATCAACTCATCCAATGCCTCTTCGGGTGAATCAAGAATCAGTAATAGCCCCAATCGATAGTGATATGGGGCTGATTCCAATCCCTCCCTCTCGTATACAAGCCATTTTTTGATCTCTTCTTGCTCTGCAGAAAAATCATTAATTTCACGATAAGCCATAGCCAACCGGGCATGAAACTCTATATAAGCCGGGTAACGCGCCAATCCTTCTTTCCAGGTTAGAATTGCTCCTTTGTAGTCATCTTTATCCCAAAGGTCTTGCCCAAGAATATCCCAACCATATGCCGAGAGAGAATTGCGTTTTCTTGCTTCTTGATAAGCCTCAATAGCTTCTATTTTCTGACCGGCAATCAATTTTGATAATCCGGTTTTATCCCATAAATCACCTCTCCAAAAAAGACGGTGGGCAGCTAACTCATATTCTGTGGATGCGCGAAGATAGTCACCATTAGTCACGGCCTGTTGGGCTTTTTTCTCGTTATAAACGCCAATCGTTGTTCGTGGTAAAACCATGAGCACAAACAAGAACAAAAGGATTGATAAATTTTTATAAAGAGGCTTTTGAAAATACTTCATCCACTCATTATATTCCTAATTTCCTTTTCCTTACAAATTCGTGCCCATAACCTTTTTTTCGCTAAAAAAGGATGTATAATCTTTCATCACACTTATGAATGCATTTCTATATCAATTCACCTCCCTGTTGACAGAAACGCCAGGAAATATAATCTACCATTTAGCGTTAGCTTTTTCGATTGCCAGCGCTTTCCAGGTTGCCTATGGACATTGGCGAACAAGCCAATTTCCACAGGTAAAACGGACTCTATTGGGGCTTTTTATACTTCTGTTGGGGCAGATTTTCCTTTTTTTAGTTAGCACGATGGCCTGGCAGGCATTAATTAACCCTGCGATGGTTTTGCCGCCGCTTGACCGTGCAATTGCCTTTTTCAGTCTGATCTGGATCACATGGCTGTGGAATTTCCCTGAACCCAACCGACCTGCAGATGCAGGAATTGGGCTTTTAAGTTTACTTGTATTTGCAGGGTTGGTCCTGAGTATTGCAGCATGGATGCCGCTTGCTGCACCGGATGCATATAATGCAACTTTCCAGGACACCCTTTGGCAATTATTATCACTGGCTTTTATTTTTACAGCAAGTGTGGGCCTACTTATCCGGCGGCCCAACGGTTGGAGCCATGGTCTCATTTTTATGGGATTTGCATTTTTGGGTCATGGCCTTCACTTAACCCTTGGCTCTGGTTCAGGGAATTTTTCCGGTATAGTACGACTATTTTATTTGGCCGCATATCCAATTTTACTCACCCTTCCCCAACGCTTTCCATTCCCAACATCTGTGACCAGGCAAAATCTTCCCAACGCTGCTGACCAAACAGATAGACCAACTCATGAGAGACGACGCTATAGCACAGATCCCAAAACTGTCCACGCTCTGCTGGCATTGGCATCTGAACTTGAAGTAAGTAAATCTAACCACGCCATTACGCGGGTGGTTGCTCAAACCATGCTCGCAGATTTGTGTTTTTTGATCTATCTAAGTGAAGACACCAAAGAAATGATCATCGTCAGCGGCTACGATCTGATCCGTGAAGAAAACCTTGAAGGCTCCAGCTTGAACAAAGAAGTAATCCCAATGCTGGCAAATGCCATTCAACGGGGCAGACCGCTGCGTCTGCCGCAAAGCAGCACATCTCCTGATTTGCAGGGGTTAGGCGAAATTCTTGGCCTTTCCAATCCCGGACATTTACTCAGCACTCCCATTCTGAAAGAAGTAAAAGAACCGATCGGTTGTCTCCTGCTCCTTTCTCCCTATTCCAACCGTCTCTGGAATGGGGACGATCAAGCTTTTTTGGGAAATATCTCAGCATCATTAGTTCCCATTATTCAACGCGGCCAAAAATTAGCTGAAATTCAGTATAAAAGCGAAAGGAACCAGGAGCTGTCCGAAGAACTTCGTGTGCAGATAGAGGGGCTCCGAAACGAAAAGAACGCCCTCGAAACAAAACTGGAAAAGATTGAGAATGGCGAGACAAACATTCAGGACCAAAAGGGTAATATGGAAGCCTTGGTTGCCATTCAGGAGGAAGCAAAACAAGAGATTCTATTGCTTCAAAAAGAAATAGAGGAATTGAATGCTCGGAACCTTGCCCAAAAGGAAGATAAAAATAAGATTGGCATAATAGGGGACACAGACGATAAACAAATTCAGAAGGAGCTGGAAACAGCCCTCGAAGAAGCGGATCGCCTGCAAAATGCGCTTGCGAAAGCGAAACTCAAAATCAATGATCTTGAAAAAGGATCAATGCATGAAGATACCGGTGAACAGGCAGAGGTGATCATCTCAATCTCGCAAGAGTTGCGTCAACCTTTGTCTTCCATTGTCGGATATACAGACCTGCTCCTCGGAGAATCGGTAGGCATTTTGGGCGCACTCCAACGTAAATTTGTCGACCGTATTAAAGCCTCTGTCGAGCGGGTTGGCAATCTCATTGATGATATTATCCAGGTTAACGCGCTCGATATTGGTTCGGTCAACCTCAAATCTGAACCCGTTGACCTGAATATAATCATTGATAACGCAATGGCCTATACCAGCAGCCAGGTACGGGAGAAAAATATCTCCATCAATCTGGAACTGCCCAAAGTTCTTGAACCCATTCACACCGACAAAGATGCAATCCAACAAATTCTCATTCACCTTATTCAAAATGCCGGTGCGGCTTCCCCGGTAGATGGCACAATTACCCTGGGCGTCAAAAACCACAAGGAAAAAGGCCATGAATATATCCTTATTCAGGTTGCAGATACTGGAGGCGGGATCCCTGCAGAAGATATGCCACGAATTTTTTCTCGCTTATATCGCGCTGAAAACGTCCTCATTCAAGGGGTTGGGGATACCGGCGTAGGACTCTCCATTGCCAAAACTCTGACAGAAGCCCAGCATGGGCGTATTTGGGTTGATTCAGAGGAAAATGTTGGGGCAACCTTTAGCCTCATATTACCAATCTCCCCATCCAACGGAGATGAAAATTAAAGAGATATTTATGCGAGTAATGCGGCAACTTGGTCCCAGCGTTCTTTTTGCAGCAATCTCTCTTTTGCTCACCATAGGCGTATTATCAACAGCTTTGGCAGAAAAGCGGATCGCCCAATCTCAACCCGCAAAATCAGCATCAAGCCTCCCGATGAGCGGTCCGACAACAGCACCTTCGCAAACGCTCTCCACCCCCACCTTGCTTCCCTCTGCGAACATTATCTCATCCCCCACCCATAGCGTCACCATCCCCGCCCCAACATCTCCCCGGATTTACACGCCAACGACAAGTGCCGGACTGACACTAACGCTGATCCCTTGTGGTGTACCTGCTGGATGGATAACCTATACCGTTAAATCGGGGGATAATTTATATCGAATTGGTCTCGCCTATCGGGTCAGTGTGACAGATTTACAAAGTGCGAATTGCCTGGGTTATTCAACACGAATAATTGTTGGGAAAAATATTTATGTCCCCAATGTGCCTACCAGTACACCTGCGATCACCAATACTCTGACACGTACAGCAACCCACACATCAACATCTACTACACAGCCACCAACACTAACATCGACTGCTACACCAACATTTACCGCTACATTGGCCCTATCAACAGAGACACCGACACCCACCAATACAGCGACAGTGTCATATTCCCCTACCTCTACCCTTACCCCAGCTCCCTAAGGATATGCTCTCTCGTTTTCGCTATTTACTATTGGGGTTCCTTTTAGCAATGCTGGTTGGCTGCCAGAACGCCCCTCCTCCATCAGCCTCTCCTGCTAAAGCGCTACCTTATATATTGGTAACACCAAATCTTCAGGCAACGGTTACGCCAACGCCCTTCAAACCTGATTACAGTCCGCTCCCCACACTGATAGAGCCAGCTCCCCTTTCCACGATTACGGCGTCTCATACAAGCACCCTTCCTGTGTCAGTAAACACCCCAGTGCCCACGAATACTCCTACTGCCAGCGATTATATTACTGCCACGCCAAATTTTTACGGGAATGTCTGGGAGGATTTTCCTCCGCCCTCAGTTTACCCCCTCTCAACAACAATCCCATTTCCTGTGGGGATGCTATCCCAGCCAGCAAACCAGATCAATATACTCCTGCTCGGCTCAGATATTCGCCCCAACTCATCTGGCTTTCGAACTGATACGATCATCCTGCTAACGATCAATAAAGATCTTGGCACAGTCAACCTGACCTCCTTCCCGCGTGATCTCTATGTCTATATTCCCGGCTGGACGATGCAACGGATCAATACTGCGATGTCGCATGGAGACTTTCACACTCTGGCCATGACAATGGCCTATAATTTTGGCGTTTATCCTGATCACTATGTGATGATCAATTTTTCAAATTTTGTAAAGATCATCAACAGCTTAGGCGGAATTGAAGTGGAAGTGAAACAAGATTTTTCAGATCAACGCACAGGTTATAGTTGGTACCAGGTCAAAAAAGGAACAGTTCATATGGATGGCGATACCGCTCTCTGGTATATTCGCTCTCGCTATACCAGCAGTGATATTGATCGTCTTCGCCGCGCACAGGAAGTTATCCAGGCCGTAGGCTATCGATTGCTGAGTTTCAACGTCCTAACTCGCGCACCAGACCTGTACAAAATATATAAAGATAGTGTCTTCACGGATCTAGGCCTTGGCGACATATCCAGGCTTCTTCCTGCTGCAAATATATTGGTCAATACCCAAAATATTAATCGCTATGTGATCGGATATGGTCCCGTTTACGACTGGACAGAACCCTATACTGGCGCGATGGTTTTATTACCAAATGGATACAAAATTATGCCGATCATGCGTGAGGCCCTGAACGTGAAGTAGATCCATTTGAAGGTGGTTTCAAGCTTTCTGTGCGATTCTGATAATCTACAGATAAAGGCTTTCAAGGTCACAGCGGCCATTAAGAAAACTTGCCACTATAACAATTATCATGGAAATAAATGCCTTTCTTTTGAAGGGCTTTTTATTGACATCTCCTCCATTTTCCGATAAACTATACGCAATGACTATCCGCAACATTCTCTAGCTCAGGAGATGATGATGACAACTGATTCTGCTCATTTAACCGCCCAAATGCCCCTCGCCCCCGCTATCCAGGCCTGGGAGATGTTCCTAAACGATCAGGGACGCTCGCCCAATACCGTGAAGGCTTTTCTTTCCGATATCCGCATCCTGACCGAGTTCCTGCCTCCGGACCGTGTCCTTGGCGCGATCACCACTGAAGACCTGAACCGCTATTTCGGCTGGATGGAAAAGGAGCGCGGCATTCCTTGCAGTCCAAAAACCCTCGCCCGCCGGATCACCTCGACCAAATCATTCTTCCGGTGGCTGCATCAATTTGGTGTCCTGATGGTTGATCCCGGAGAAAGAGTCCCTAATCGCTCTGTACTCTCTCCCTTGCCGACCGTTTTGACTGACGAAGAGCTGATGGCCTGTCTGGATGCCGCCAACAGGCATCGGACGAATAAAAAACCAGACGCCCGCCCTTTCGCGTTGCTCTCGTTATTATTGACAACTGCCGTGAAGAAAAGCGAATGCCTCGGTATTCACTTGAACCATATTGATCTTGATGACCCCGAAGGCCCACTGGTTTTTATCCGCTATGCCAGCCCGGCAAACCGTTACAAGGAACGTAAAATCCCTCTGACTGACGAGTGGATCGCTGCCTACCGCGAGTATGTCGCCCAATACGAACCGGTCGATCAGCTATTCCCCTGGTCACCGCGTCGACTGGAATATCTGCTCGAGGATATTGGCGAGCAGGCCAGTCTCAGCAAACATCTCTCCTTTGATATGTGCCGCTGGACAAGTGTGCTAACCGATCATATGAACGGGATGGAACCAGATCGTATCCGCCAGAAATTGGGGATCTCAAAGATCCAATGGCGGGAGATCAGGATGAAGTTGCGCAAGCTGAATAGCGAGGATGACGGGTAAAAAACACGAAGAAACACGAAATTAAGAAATCAGGTCTGTTTTGTAACCAGACCTGATTTTTGTATCGTAGGGGTGGGTCTCAGACCCACCCCTACGATACAACCAATTTATAGCCAATCCCCGTCACGGTTTCGATCTTCAGATCGCTTTCAACCATCTTTTTACGCAGGTGCGCAATATGCACATCCACGGTCCGGGTCTGACCATAGAAATCAAATCCCCAGGCCAGCTCCAGCAATTTCTCGCGGCTGAGAACGCGTCCACGGTGCTCGGCAAGGGTCAGAAGCAGGTCAAATTCTTTGGTGCGCAAACTGAGCGGATTTCCGCCTATACTGGCTTCACGGCTGGCGGGATCCATGCTCAGATCACCGAGATGCAGGGCCACGGAAGCAGGTTGGGAGGCACGCGCGTCCCGACGTAAAATCGCCCTGACGCGGGCAACCAATTCACGTGGATTAAAGGGCTTGGTGAGGTAATCATCTGCGCCCAGCTCCAATCCAACAATCTTATCGATATCATCATCCCGGGCGGTCAACATCAGGATCGCGACATGATCATCCTTCGCCCGCAGACGACGACAGACCTCGAAACCGTCCAATTTGGGAAGCATCACATCGAGGACAACGAGCGCAGGACGCTGATTTGCGACCATTTCCAGTGCGGCTTCCCCATCCCCTGCTGAGATGATGCGGAAACCCTCGCGCTCAAGATAAAGCTGCGCAAGTTGAATGATGGAGGCCTCATCGTCAACGAGAAGGATCAGTTCAGACATTTACTTTTCGGGGATATAGGCGATCGCTTCAACCTCGATACGAACGTTGAGTGGTAAAGTCTTGACGGCCACCGTCGAGCGCGCCGGGGGCTTCTCAGTGAAGAATTCTGCGTAGACCGCGTTGAACTGGGCAAACTCATCCATATCGGCCAGGAAGCAGGTTGTTTTGACCACATAATCAAGACCAGAGCCAGCTGCCTCAAGAACATGCTTCAGGTTGGTCAGCGATTGTCGCGCTTCGACTTCGATCCCCCCCTCTACAACTTTGCTGGTCGCAGGGTCAACTGGAATTTGTCCGGCTGTGTAGACCATATTTCCCAATGTCATGCCAGCAGAATAGGGGCCGATGGCCTTTGGGGCCTTTTCAGATGTTACAACTTTTTTAGACAGAGACATAGTTTCCTCATCAGGATTCATTTTGGATAGATGCTGTTATTCTAAGGCAAGAGGGGATTGTGGTCAAAGGCCCTTACCCCCACCCCCTCTCCCGTGAACGGTGGAGGGGAGTATAAAAAACCTTGCAGGAGCAATCGCTCTGCAAGGTTTTTGCAGAATAAAATTTTATTCTATGAGCTAGGGGATGGGGCAAAATTTGGCTTCTCCCTGGTTGGGCGTTCCGGGCGTGGATTTGCATCTCGGAAAGCCTTGATTGCCTCTCGAAGGGCTTTGCCCTTCACTCCTGTGATCTCACGAATTTCCTTATAGCTTTCCTTCAGAGACTTTAAAGTCTCAATGGCTTTTTCAGGAACAGTCACATTTCCATTTGCGTCAAAACCCGAATGCGATCTGATCAGGGCCTGTGCATCCTCATATATGGGTTGAGCTTCATCTACTGAGGCAGTGAAGGCATCCAAAGCGGCTTGCAGATTGGCGGTATCCATCCCATTTTCAGTGGCTTTATCGATCAGGGTCTGGATTTTTTCTGTCAGCGTTTCAACGCGGTCAAATATCCTGCCGATACGTTGATTCATGATCAACGTGCGTTCCCAGGCCTTTTCAAGCCTTTCACCGCTTTTCTCAGTTCTTTCAGGGGGAGTTGTTTCATCAGCCCTGCCAGCGGCATATACATTTGAAGCCGGGAATGCGGCCATTCCCAAAACTACAATCAAAGCTACCAATACAAATTTCCTAAACATTTTGAACCTCCTAATTGGTTCTATTTTTTATTTCTTATGCTCTTATTCTAT
>JACNJN010000037.1:0-7629 GCA_014382535.1 Candidatus Desulfolinea nitratireducens
TTAGTGATATATATCACCTTTAGTTATGTGATTTACTTTTGAGATATGCAAAGACTTATACAGGATATTAAGGTCATTTATGCCATATAACCCAATGTTATTTCGTTATATAACCCAATGCTATTGTGCATTTTGACCCAATTATTCTGTTGCCTTGGGCATTAAGCACCATCGACCCTCTATGCTAATTTTTATCAAAAACTGTAAAAACTCATAAAAACCTAAGTCAACTTAAAGAAAAAACAGGACTGCCATAAGGACAGTCCTGTTCGTGTTGCTTGTGTACTATTTATTCTTATTCAAATACTGCAAGGGAAGCTTCGAGCAATGCTCGAACGTAGGCCGGGTTGTGGACACCATGACTGGCATCTTCAACTTCGATCAGGATGTAATTCCACAAAGCCTGAGCTTGGGCTGCAGGATAGACACCTACAACGGGGTGGTCTTCTTCGAGGTCATACATGCCTTCGGCTTCAAGAAGTTCACCAAGTTCAGCAAGCATTGCGTCTACTTCGGTCTGCAAACCACTGAAATCAAAGTCTTCGATATCAGCATGGCATTCCTGGCAGGCGGCAACGTTCGGCAGGAAGGTGTGGTCCTGGCCTTCGCCAAGGTGGCAACTGACACAGGTGTCTTCAACCATTGAATAATGCGCTCCGGGTTTACCTTCAACTTCACCGGCGCCGCCAATCCCAAGCAGTGTAGCGGATTGTGGACCATGGTGCGGACCCCAGTGAGTGCTGGTCACTTCGATATTGCCATCGGCATCAGCTTCGTCTATTCCGCGGCGCGGAACGTGGCAGGTGGCACAAAGGTTACCCTTGCCACCGTCGTAGGTCACGTCTTCAAATGCGAAGACGACGGCCGGGGCACTGGTTGACAGAGCCCAGTCCGCACTCGTGTAGGATGTGTGGATCTGATGGCAGGTGCGGCAATCCTGATGGGTTACATCTGCGGCATCACCTTCATAGGTTGAGGGGTTGGCGCCAGCAGCGATCATTTTCTTGAAAGATGCGCCGGAGTGGCAACCAGTACAACCATCACGGCCACCTGCGTAAGCAGCGGCTGTGCCACTACCATGGACAGAAGTTTCCCAGGGGGTCTTCTTGCCGGTGATGATGGCGGTGTCATTATGGCATTCGGTACAGGTCAGATCAGCAGCCATGGCAGGTTCACCAGCGGGGCCAGCAGGACCTTCTGCGCCAGCAGGGCCAGCGGGGCCAGTAGGACCTTCTGCGCTACAAGCAGTTAAAATTACTGCGGCGACAAGCAATGTAGCAAAAACAAGCATTTTTTTAGTAGACATTCTTTGTATTCTCCTTTGGGTAGCGATATTGTATCTATTCAAAACACTCTTTAGTCTATACCAATAAACACCTCCTGAAAATGATAAAGATGTTCTCGATTATGAATTGCCAATCGGCAATTCTCATCTTATGTTAATATACCCAATAGTATAGCATAAGTTGTGCCAATATACCCAATACCAAAAAGTCACATATCCATGTGACTTTTTCCTCGGAAATATTTACTTTAGGACTTACGCAATCCACTTTTTTTCTCGCCGCAATGCTCAGCATTGCAGCTTGTTTACAATACCCCAACGCAGAGCATTGGGATAAGGATAATAAAAATGCGTAAGTCCTATACTTTTTATGTGGCTATAAAGTAGCTTGGTAAAAAAAAATCCCACCTGGAATTACTTGGTTTGATGAAAAATACAACCCACAACATTCGTTGGGTAGAATTAGCCATCGAATGTTGTGGGTAGGAAAAGAATTTTAATTATCGAGCGCACCCTCATCGATCCACTCAGCCAATAATTCGAGCTGCTGAGATGTGATATTCGCAAAATGCTTTCCGGTTTGAATTTCAATCAGCAGGCTATTGGCGCCATCACCAACCAGGACCACATCCCCATTGTCGCCACCTGCCATCAAACCAGCATAGCTGGAAAGATCAAGGCCAGCAGAGGCCACTGCCTGATTATGACAGGCAGTGCATAGGGCAAATATGGGTTCGATAATCGCTGCATAAGTTGGCGGTCCAGCAGAGGACGCAGGAGCCGCAACCGGTGTCGGCACAGGCGTGGGCAATTGATCCGCAAGGATTTCACGCAACCCGGGGGCGTCAAATCCGGTAAAGTCAATTACACTGCCATGGCAGGCGCTGTTTGAACAAAAAGACGTATTGCTGGTTCCACCAACATCTTCTGTTGTATGACAACTGGCGCAGGTCTGATCAAATGTCTCATTATGCAAACTGATCCAATTGGTGTTCAAATGGGATTCAGGCTCAACGCCACGATTCATATTGATATTCGCCAGAAAATCATTCGGACCAACAACAACGGGGATGGAATGACATAGATTGCATTCCAGGCGAACAGCCTCTGCCTTTTCGTTCAGATGTTTGCCGTCGTGGCAGCGGAAGCAGCCTGGGGTATTGGTATGCCCCATATTACTGGCATGTGAGTCCCAGTCAACTTCTTGCTCAATAAAAACCGAGTCTGTGTAGACTTGCTGGATCTCTTCAACCGCAGTCTCAATCTTCCCCTTATTAGCAACATAATAATCAGAGTGATTTTCTTTGTAGTAATCTGTCAAACTGGCGATCCCAGCCAATCCTTCTTCCTGCGTAGCATAGTCGCCGCTGAGAACTTCCACACCCTTATTGTGAATATTGGGGATCTTACTGTCAACCACCATGCGCATCAGGACAGCATCCATTGATTCGCTGGGCGTATAAATGCGATGCGAAATCCGATTGTGGCAGGTGATGCAATCCATTTTTTTGAGCTCGCTATCTTTAAAGAAGGTTGAGTCGTAATCTGACTCAATATCAATATATTCGTCAAAGCTGCCATCTTCGCCTACCACACGAACATAGGGGATGCTCTGCTCACGGGAATCTGCGGCATAATAGAAAACATCGTTTTCGATATGCCAGTGAATACCGCGACCTAAACCTTCACGCTCTGAACCGCCTCCCGTTTTCAAAACAAGATAAATGCTTGAAGGAGTGTTGCTTTCATCATCATCAAAATGATTGATCTTTCTTAATGAATCATCCGAGAATTTGCTGGGGGAATGGCATTGTTCGCAAGAGAAGCTGGACGGGCGCATATTATTTGCATATATGGGATATTCGTAGGTTGTAAAAGCCAACGCGATAATATGTTTAATATCCCCGGCCTTGCGCCAAATTTGGCTGCCTATAAATGCCTCACCAATATGACACTCTACACAAGCAACCTCAGCGTGAGGTGAGACCTGATAAGCAGCATATTCAGGAGGCATGGTGTGACATGACTCGCCACAGAAGGGTGAAGAGTTTGTATACTCCCATCCATAGGCTCCGCCAATCAGCAATATTACAGTAAATACCCCCAGGATTGCATAGGGCAGGATGATCATCCAACGGGGCGAACCGTCTGGCGGAAAGAAGAATTTTTTTACGAGGGCTCTTATTTTTGTCATACTATTTTCCTTTGGCAAATCGGACAAACTATTAAAACGAATACGCCAATTTAGGCGCGGATTGTGATAATAACCTTAAAAACTATTAACAGTCAAGATAAAAATTTATAAAAGTAACTTTCTGCATTCTAATCTAATTACAACAGCAGAGAGGAGGCGTCGCCTCCTCTCTGTTTCGAGCTATTACAAACATTCGTGTTAGAACAAAACTATCCTAGATAAATATTATATTTCTAGGGGCTTGCGGGACGATCGTGATAACCGTAAGCTTTTTCGATCAGTTCTTCGTCGGTCTTGACAGTCGCGGAACCACCATCAACATGGCAACTGCGGCAAGCAAAATTGAGACCAAGTTCGGACAGAGCATTCTTGCCATCTTCGGTGAATTGTCCGATCTGGGTGGGGTTGATAGCCATCAGGTGGGTGCGGATATCGCCAGTGAACATATCGATATTACCAACAGCGCTCTTGGTTACCCGCGGCATATGGCAGGAAATACATTCTGCTGCGGCCGGGTGAATGGCTGAATCCTGGTAAGCAGCCTCATTGAAGTGGCAGTTTTCGCAGGAAGTGCGGGTAACATCAACAGAAGCATCTTCTGCATTCGCTTTGCGGAGGGCAATCACGCCAGTGTGCGGATCATGGCAGACTACACAGTTGATGGTAATGTGTTTGCTCTGGAAGAGTTCTTCGTATTGCTCATGGTGTTTAATGAAACCACCACCTGAATCTACATCTTCAGAACCACCACGGAGGTGACACTCACCACAGAGAGCGGAATCGCGCTCGATATCAAGTGCTACGCCGCGGGGATCAGCAGCATGCAAGCTACCAGGACCATGGCATTCTTCACATTGAATTCCGGGCTCTGCCCAGGAACCAACGATACCAGGCATTCCCTCAGTGGGGGTATTGGGATCGTAGCCAGTGGTATGACAGCTACCGCAATCATATTTATGCTCTTCGCCAGGATGATAGGCTGCAGAGCTAGCCTCTTCTTTGCCTGGAACATTAGGATTGGCAAAGTTGAACTGACCGATATAGTCGGTATTTCCATCGCCACGGGCACCGGGAACGCCGGTAATGACATAGCCTTCATTATCAACAAAGCGATATTTCCAGTTATAGCCACCGATGACATAGGAAATGTCGTCCCAGGTGTAACCTTCGGGAAGTTCAGTCACTTCGGTGAAGGGATATTCCGGGGGCTGACCGTCAACAACGGGGTTCAGCTTATAGGGGTGACCGGATTTCATGAAGACATCGTAGGTATCAGTGTGGCATTCACCACAGGCAGCGGAGCTGATATATTCAGCACCAGTGCCAGCAGCAGCCATTGCAGCTTCGCCAGCGGGGCCTTCAGGGCCGGCAGGGCCAGCAGGACCTTCAGGGCCTTCAGGACCAGCACATGATGCTGTGGCAAGAGCCAGTAACAACAGGCCGATCAAAATTAATGTTTTTCTAGACATTGTTTTTCTCCTCAAACATTTTTGAACTTTCTTCGAATTTCTAGCAATCTAAAGCACGAATATTTGTATTACTTCAATACACCTCTTATCTTTTTGGGTGTATTACCCCAATATCTAATCTTTATTGGGGACATTACCCAATATAATATCCCCAATAAAGATTAAAATAAAGTGAGAATACGCACAAGTTTTGTGCCAAATGTCACATGTAATGATTACAAAAACAATATTGAACCCAACCTGATTGCGGTAAAATACACAATACCATGCTTGGTCAAGAATATTCCCTCCTTTCGTTTATCATTTACTTCATTTACGGTCTGGCATTTTTTGTCATGGGAGTGGCACTATTATTAGAAACCAGCCGCTCCCCATCCCTGGCGGAAGTGAATCTGCTTTGGCCCCTGGCTATTTTCGGGATTATTCACGGCATGCATGAATGGGTGGAATTCTTTATGGAGCAAGCTTTATGGATGGGGGCAGAAATCTCAAATACGATTGCCTGGGTACGCCTAATATTGCTGGGAATATCCTTCTTATCCCTGATGATCTATGGCATTCAGGCCAGCAATTTGCACAAGAGAAAAACGATCCTCCGTCTCAGGCTTCAAATTGCAGTTCTGAGCATCTATCTCCTGGCGATCATCTTCAATACAATAATTACTTATAATGCTGTCCAGGCTGAACATCTGGTGCTGACCAACAATCTATTGCGATACTTAATCGCTGTCCCTGCGGCAGTACTTGCTTCCGTTGGCTTGCGCAGGCAAGCCAAAGAAGCGCAACAAGACGACCGTAACCAGTTGGTTGCAAACCTGAATTGGGCAGCTTTTGGTTTTGGCATTTATGGCTTAAGCCAACTGTTTGTATCGCCACTTGCCACCTTCCCCGCTCGCTATATCAACAGTCAGGCTTTTTTTCTCTTCACTGGAATCCCACTCGAGGCAGTACGCACACTTGCTGCATTGGTGATCACTATAGGATTGGTGCGTGCTATTCAAGCCATCGAAATTGAAAGGCAAGAGCAGCTTTCAAGTGTACAGGAAGCTCGTGTTCAGGCATTGGAACAGGTCCAGGGGGAATTGGCTGCCCGCGAAGAGTTGCGTCGCGAATTACTCCGACACACTGTTCAGGCGCAAGAGGATGAGCGTGCTCGCATCTCCCGTGAACTGCATGATGAAACCGCACAGGTTCTCTCTGCATTTTCATTGGAATTGGCAGCGCTGAGTCATAGATTGGATGAGGAAAGCGGCGACCTTCTCCCGAGGCTTGCTCATTTGCAAAACCTGAGCAAGGATATGTCTCAGGGCATCTACCGTTTGGTACACGATCTGCGCCCGGCACAACTCGATGACTTTGGCTTGGTTCCGGCCCTCCAGAATTTGATCGGACGAGAGTGCTGCCAGATGGAACTGGATGTCTCCTTAAATGTGGAAGGTACATCACAACGAGTGGATCCGCTTATTGAAACCGTGCTTTTCCGGGTAGCACAATCAGCACTTAGAAACGTATCACTCCATGCAGAAACAGAAAAAGCTGAGGTCAAAATTTGTTTCGCTGAAGATTCGGTCACCCTTGATATCCAGGATAATGGTATCGGCTTTGAACCTGCCGGCCCCTTTATCCCTCCCAGTGGTTGGGGGTTGGCAGGAATGCGTGAACGTGTTGAATCTGTAGACGGTCAATTTCAATTAGATTCGTCCCCCGGTAAAGGCACAACCATAAAAATTACCATCCCCTGTGCCACCACACATACAAAAGACGAGGAGCAAGCCAAATGAATAATTCTATCCGTGTAATGCTGGTGGATGATCACGATGTCATCCGTTTTGGATTAAAATCTTTTTTGGATACCCAAGATGGGATTGACGTTGTTGCAGAGGCTAGCAATGGTGAAGAAGCGATCAGCTTTGCAATAGAAACCCAACCAGATGTAATTCTCATGGACATCAGTATGCCTGGTATGGATGGCATGGAAGCCACTCGCCAAATAAAAACGCGCTGTCCGAACTGCCTTGTGTTGGCGCTGACAGTCCACGAAGATAAGGAATATTTTATCCAAATGCTGGCAGCGGGCGCATCGGGTTATATCACCAAACAAGCCGCATCTGACGAGCTGGTTTTAGCTATCGAAACAATCGCTCAGGGCCATGTATATTTGCAACCAGCCCTCGCCCGTTGGCTGCTGGATGATTATCAGCGCCTGAGTAACAAGTTCCCTACTGACCTAAATAAGATTAGCGGGGAGAATACTCACCTGGGCGATCTGGATGTACTCAGCCAACGCGAGCGTCAGGTTCTGGAAATGGTGGCAGATGGACATAATAATACTTATATCGGTGAGGCTTTGGGCCTCAGCCCAAAAACCATCGCTCGTCATCGTGAGCGGATCATGAATAAACTCAATATGCACTCTCGGACTGAATTGGTCAAGTTTGCAATTCGAACGGGATTGATCCAACTTAATTAGCTCCCAAAGCCTAGACCTGAGTACTTTGTGTCTTGTAATATCCAAAACCTGATAAAACTCATCCCCACTTTTCAGCCTGCATTAATCTAAATATGTAAAATTGTATGTGCGCAATCTATGCGCGTTAATTTGAATGGTTTTTATTTTCCATCTTGGAGGCAAGATTCATGCAACGTTCAAAATTCATTATCGGTGGATTACTAATATTAGC
>JACNJN010000037.1:7934-20002 GCA_014382535.1 Candidatus Desulfolinea nitratireducens
GTCGACCCCACCCGCGAACGGCTTACCGTCCTCTACACTGGCCCAATCCCCGACCTGCTTCAAAATGAAGCGCAGGCCATCATGACGGGTCATATCGAAGCAGACGGCATCTTCTACGCAGATGAGCTATTGCTCAAATGCCCAACCAAATATGAAGAAGCTATTCCTGAGCAATCCGAGGGATAAGCTCAATCTCAAAAATTAAAATGTGAAATGGCAGTCACATACAACTCGTCAAATTGGGTTCGTGGCTGTCATTTTGTTGCAAAGGAGTAATTTTATGCTTCCCAGTCTTGGATATGGTGTCTTGGTCCTGACTTTATTGGTTACACTATATAGTGTGGGGATTGCCCTTTACGGAGAATCAAAAAAATCCGCAGCGATGATCGAGAGTGCCCGCCGCGCCATGCTACTCACCTGGCCACTGCTCACAATTACAGCCGCGGTCCTGATTTATTTGCTCGTCAATGAGCACTACGAAGTCGAATACGTCTATTCGGTAACAAATAGCACCATGCCACTCTATCTCAAAATTACGGCCTGGTGGGGTGGACAACCTGGCTCACTCCTCTTTTGGGGTTGGCTGCTTTCCAGCTTTACTTCGGCAGTCACCCTGCGCAAATGGGACCGCGACCGGGAGTTACTTCCCTGGGTGCTGGTTGTTGCAGGGATAACATTGGCCTTCTTTTTAGCACTAAATGTTTTCTTTGAAAATCCCTTTAGACTTATCCCCGGCATCCCCCCGGTAGATGGACGTGGATTGAATCCTCTCTTACGTCACCCGGGCATGATCATCCATCCACCTGCGCAGTATTTGGGATTTGTGGCCTTCACAATCCCCTTTGCCTTTGCGATCGCAGCCCTTATTACAGGCCGCACCGATGATCGTTGGCTCCGCATCACCCGTCGCTGGACACTTTGGGCCTGGCTCTTCCTTTCATTGGGGCTGGTTCTAGGGATGCGCTGGGCTTACGATGTGCTTGGCTGGGGAGGCTATTGGGGCTGGGATCCGGTCGAAATCGCCGCGCTAATGCCCTGGCTGACAGGTACCGCTTTCCTGCACTCGGTCATGATCCAGGAAAAACGCGGGATGTTGAAGCATTGGAATATGATCCTGATCATTCTGACCTTTGATCTTGTTCTCTTTGGTACATTCCTGACCCGTTCAGGTGTCTTATCATCGGTCCACGCTTTCGCGCAAAGTGCAATCGGTCCGATGTTCTTTGTCTTTATCGGGTTCACCTTCATCACCTCGATTGGCTTATTGATCTATCGCTGGGCAGATTTGAAATCTGAAACCGAAATGAATTCGATGCTCTCCCGTGAGGCGCTCTTCCTGTTGAATAACCTTTTCTTCCTGAGCATTTTGGTCGTCAGCTTCTGGGGGGTAATCTTCCCCCTGCTTTCCGAGCTATTCACCGGCTCAAAAGTGACCGTTGGACCTCCCTTCTATGAGCGTGCCACCGGCCCGATCTGGGGTGGCCTGATCCTGTTGATGGGTGTTGCCCCCCTCTCTGCCTGGGGTCACTCCACCATTAAAACACTCGGGCGTGCCATTTGGAAACCAGCCCTCTTTGCCCTGCTCGCCCCCATTTATGCTTATCTCAGCGGTATCCACAATTGGATTGCCCTGGGCGGCTTCACCCTGGTAGCACTGGTCATCACTGTGACCCTCTACGAATTTTGGCGAGGGGCGCGTGCCCGCAGCCGTAAATCAGACGAGAATTTCATCACCGCCCTGTGGCAACTGATCAAGCGTAACCGCCGTCGCTATGGTGGCTATATCATCCATATCAGCATGGTTTTAATGGCGATCGGTATTATCGGTATCGAACTCTTTCAAACCGAAACTCAAAAACACATTGCTGTTAACGATACAATCTCACTGGCCGGTTATGACCTGCATTACGATCAATTGGATCAGTTCCGCCACAAAGATGGTCGTTGGATCACCCGTGCAGAAATTAGCGTAAGCAAGGATGGCGAGGACATTGGGAATATCGCTCCACGCTTCGATATTTACCCGGATGGGCAACCGATGACCATCCCCGGCGTTCGCAGCACCCTTGTTGATGATATTTACGTGGTTCTGATCAACTGGGAAGGAATCACCCCTGAAAGCACTCCATTCAAGGTTTATCACAACCCACTCGTAAAATGGGTCTGGATTGGCAGTTATGTTTTCATCATTGGTATTTTAATTGCAGCCTGGCCCGAAAAAGAGGATTAATAGATAAAAAAGTGCGTCGCACCTGTGGAAGGGCTTGCTACTGTTTAGGAAAGTTGCTGTGTCTATAAGCATTTCCCCATAAAAGGGATTACAGTTCCTGAGCGGAGCGACCAAACGGGAGCGCAGTCGCCTGTACCCGAATGGGTGAAGGATGAGTTATGCAAACGCCACGCTTCGTCTCCGCTCAGAGACTGGGTGCTTCTCAAAAAGGAATAATTATGAAAAAAATCTACCCTCTGATGCTGATCGTTATTCTGCTCGCTCTGCTCTCTGTGAGTACGGTTGCCGCCCAGGATGGTGTGGATGATGTCAGCGATGACCAGGTTAACGCCATTGCCAAACAACTTTTCTGCCCGGTCTGTGAGAATACGCCCCTCGATGTTTGTGAGACCCAAGCCTGCAAACAATGGCGTGAGCTGATCCGGTTGAAGATATCAGAAGGCTGGACAGAACCTGAGATCAAGCAGTATTTTGTCGATAATTACGGCGAACGCGTGCTTTCAGAACCGAAACGCGAGGGCTTCAGCTTGCTGGTCTATTTCGTACCGCCCATGATCATACTTTTTGGCGCAGTGATCCTCTTCCGCGCGTTGCGGGAATGGAAAATCGACGGGGACGATGCTCCTGAAATGGGGGCAAGCTCAGGGTTCACGGACGATTCGGGTGATTCCGATGATGATTATATTGCTCGCCTGGAAGAAGAAATGCGTAAACAAGACTAAAAATCCCTCCCCCGCAAGCAAGAGATGGACTGGTTCTCCTCCTGTGAAACGGGGGGAGTTAGAGGGGGGCAAAATGGAGAATAATATGACTGAAGAAAATATTCCTGAAAACACAGCCCCAAATCGAGGGGTACCGCTTTGGGCCCAGATCACCATCTGGACAGCTTTGGTTGCCCTGCTGGTGGTTGTCTTTATGGGCCTGCAACGCGCTCAACAAGGGCATGTGCCTGAGGGTAGTAAAACTGAAGGATTTAGCTTCACTATGCCGCTCTTCGATGGCTACGGGTATGAAGGCCAATCAGAGATCGCGCTGGAATCTTTGCGCGGCAAGATCGTGGTGCTCAATTTCTGGGCGTCCTGGTGTGTAACCTGCAAAGATGAGGCGCGTGAACTTGAAGAGGCCTGGCGCTATTATCAGCCCGGTGGCGAGGTGGTATTCCTCGGTATTGATTATGTCGATACGGAGCCTGAAGCGCTCGGCTACCTCAAGGAATTTGATATTACCTACCCCAACGGCCCCGATATGGGCACCAAAATTTCACAGGCCTTTCGCATTCAGGGTGTCCCTGAAACCTATTTTCTTGATCGAAATGGCGTTGTTAAGCATGTTCAACTTGGCCCATTCAGCTCTACCGGGCAGATCATGGCTCAGATCGAATCGCTCCTGGCTGAATAAAGTATTTTACCCAAATACTCTCTTAGGTCTACATAACAAGAAAGAAAAACTATGGATATTGGCGCTATTTTCTTACTTCTCGCTTTGATAACTTTGGTTGGCATGTATCTGGCACAGCCCTTTTTGGAACGACGCAATCAAATCGTCTCTGCCGAAGAACTGGAACTATCTTCCCTTCTCGCTGAACGTGATCGTTATATTAGCGCGCTCAAGGAATTGGATTTTGATCATACCCTGGGCAAGATCCCAGCCGGGGAATATCCTGTCCAGCGCGAGGAATTGCTTAATAAAGGCGTGGACGCCCTCCGTCGTCTGGATGCTTATCAGGCTGGCGGGGCTCAGACAACGACAGCAGAAGATCGCCTTGAGGCCGTCATCGCTGCCCACCGTGCAGATGCAACTGATGCTCCTGGTGCGGATGGCACAGATGATGAACTTGAATCACTCATTGCAGCACGACGGAGCAAGCGCAAAGAAAAATCAGGAGGATTTTGCCCGAACTGCGGACATCCCATCCTGGGCAATGACAAATTCTGTACAAACTGCGGAAAAGCTAAATCGTAAATCCGTAATGATGGGGGTAAACTCACCCTGGCAAAAGGATCTCGTATGAAATCTCGTTTCATCATTTTATTCACTTTATCAGTGCTACTTTCATCCTGTGTTTCGTTGGCTGAGGATATTACGCCACCGCCGAATTACGTTGCCCCAACGCCTCGTCCAACAATGGCACCGGCCTGGCCTGAAAAAACTCCCAACGCCGCAAACGGCGCACCTATTTTCGCTGAAAAATGTGCTCCCTGCCACGGCGAGACGGGGCTGGGCGATGGTGTTCAAAGCGCACAACTTCCCAATCCCGCCACTGCGCTCGGTTCAGCCGATATCGCTGCAGAAGCTTCCCCGGTTGATTGGTACATTGCTGTCACAAAAGGAAATCTTGAATCATTCATGCCGCCCTTCACCAGTCTCTCTGATGCAGAACGCTGGGATGTGGTTGCCTATGCCTTTAGTTTGAGTACCTCCTCAGAGGAGATTGCTCGCGGCGAAAACCTGTATCAGGCTGAGTGTGCTGAATGTCATGGCGAAGATGGAACAGGGGCTACATCTACGATCGATTTTACAGACCAGGACTTCATGTCTACTCGCTCGGCAGCCTTGCAGGCAGAAACTATCATTGCTGGAACAGATAGCGACATGCCCCCTTATGGTGAGAAATTCAGCGATGCGGAAATTTCCGCGCTGACGAGTTATATCCGTTCCTTTACTTTTGACTTCGCCCTTGAAGAAGCGACCGCGGATGAACCGGTGGCTACCGAACCCTCGGCTGTAGATACAGCAGAAACACCCCTCGCCGAATCCACACCCGATGGGGATGAGCAAACCCCAACAGAGGCAGTCGCGGCAGAGCCAACGGCACCCCCCATCCTGGAAGGTTTTGGGACCATTACCGGCACGGTTACAAATGGCTCGGGTGGTGAGCTGCCCTCAGGTTTAATCGTCGAATTGCAGGGCTACGATCATGATGTGGCGACTGGGAGCTTTAATGAAGCGCTCCTGGTAGAAGCACCCATCGCTGCAGATGGAACCTTTATTTTTGAAAATATCGAAATGCCCGATCAACGCGCTTTTGTGACAGTTGTCTATGAAGGCGAGCTCTCTTATGGCTCTGAGCCAGGGTTTGTGACTGAGGGGATCAACACACTCGACCTGCCCATCACTTATTATCCAACCAAAACTGATGCCTCTGTGCTGAGCGTGGATCGTTTGCATATCTTCTTTGAATTTCCTGACCCCAGCTTCGAGATCGTACAGGTTATAGAAGTTTTCGTGGTGACAAACCCAACCGATTATGCCATCGCTCCCGAAGAAGAGGGACAGGCTGTGCTTGAGTTCGTCCTGCCCGAAGATGCCGAAAATATTCAATTTGAAGACGGGGCTTTTGGCGAACGCTATACCAAAACAGAGCATGGCTTTGGCGATACCGCTGCCGTTGCACCAGGCATGGGACAGCACCAGATCATCGTTTTCTTCGAACTGCCATACGGCAAAAAGATGGACTTCACACAGGCGATCAATCACCCCATCAGTTCGGCCATTGCCATGGTTCCGCAAGGGATCAAGCTCAAAAGCGATATGCTCCAAAACAGCGGCCAACGCGACGCCCAAGGCTTGGTGTACGATGTTTACGCAAGCCAACCCCTACCGATTGGTGCAATGCTGACGATGAATATTTCGGGTAAACTTGCCTCCAATACTCCTGTCAGCGAAGCTGATTCACAGAAAAATATCATTTTTGGTGCCATTTCCTTTGGCGTCGTCTTGATCGGCGCGGGTCTGTGGTACTTTAGACGCAGCAAGGAAGACGACGATTTATACGATGACGATGATGAGGTCGAATTTGATGATGCTGAAAAGATCATGGATGCCATCATCGCCCTTGACGACGCATTTCGCGCTGGTGATATCAGCGAAGAAGTCTTCAATAAACGCCGCGCTGATTTAAAAACGCAGTTGAAAGAATTAATTTAAACACTTATGATAAAAGTTCGCAAACTCGTCAAACGTTTTGGTCTAAAAACAGTCTTGCGCGGCATGGATTTCTCCGTTGAATCGGGAGAATTCGTTGCCTTGATCGGGCCGAATGGCGCGGGGAAAACCACTTTTCTGCGCATCCTGGCCTCGTTGGCGCGTCCCTCCATGGGACTGGTGAGCGTTGCCGGGTATCAACTCCCCAGGCAGGCCGCAGATGTACGTCGACGGCTGGGAGTGGTTTCCCATCAACCCCTGCTCTATGTCGATCTGACGGCTGCCGAAAATATGACCTTCTATGGACGGATGTACAATCTTCCCAATCTTAATGACCGAATCGATGAGGTTATCGAGTTGGTCGGGTTAACAAATCGACGGAACGACCTCGTCCGGACATATTCCCGCGGGATGCAACAACGGCTTGCCATTGGGCGTGCTGTTCTCCACAACCCGGACGTGATACTCTTCGACGAGCCTTATACCGGTCTAGATCAGGATGCCTCTGCCATGCTCGATGAGGTACTCCGCACCGTCGCTGCCCGTGGTCGGACCGTGGTAATGACCTCTCATGATCTGGCCCGCACCGAGGATCTTGCCACCCGCTTTGATGTGCTCTCACGCGGCAAGATCGCAGCCTCAGCCACACATAAGGATTTTGGTTCAGGGAATTTACTGAGTTTCTACAAAGGTGTGCTGGAAGAGGGGAGGCAGAATTGAAAAAGATAATAGAAGATAGAAGTCCCCTCTCCCTCAGGGAGAGGGCGGAGGGTGAGGGTAAAACCCCCTCTGGCAACTACCTGCGTGCCATCGGCGCTGTCGCCTGGAAAGATCTGGCCGCAGAACTGCGCTCAAAAGAATTGCTTTCCGCGATGCTGGTCTTCGCCCTTTTGGTCATCTTTATCTTCAACTTCGCCCTTGAACTGGATGTGAAAACACGCGACTCAGTTACCTCCGGTGTTCTCTGGGTGACCTTTGTCTTTGCTGGAACTTTGGGTCTCAATCGCTCAATGGCCATCGAAAAAGATCGCGGCTGCCTGGATGGGCTGCTGCTCGCACCCGTCGATCGGAGCGCGATCTATTTTGGGAAGGCGATCAGCAATCTGGCCTTTATGTTGATTGTTGAAATCATTGTATTACCTGTTTATAGCCTTCTATACAATACCAATCTTTTTCAACCAGGTTTGCTTCTGATCATTCTGCTCGGATCTATCGGTTATACTGCTGTTGGCACCTTGCTCTCGGCAATGAGCGTCCAAACCCGCACAAGGGATGTGATGCTCCCAATCCTGCTTTTCCCAATCATTTTACCCGTTGTGATCGCAGCCATCAGGGCCAGCGGAGCCTATTTACAAAATATGCCCTTCGACCAGATTTTGCCCTGGCTCAACCTATTAATTGTTTACGATGTGATTTTCATTGCAGTCGCCTTTATGGTTTTTGACTACGTCGTTGAAGAATAATTTATTGGAGAATATTTTATGAAAACAAAACCTTCTGCACTCAAAGCACTCGATATTGCCTCTCTCATCCTGTTGGCCGTCGCCACTTACCTGGCATTGGTTTTTGCGCCAACCGAGCGGGTAATGGGAGATGTCCAACGTGTCTTCTACTTCCACGTCGCAACGGCCTGGGTCGGTTTACTGGGATTTGTCGCCGCGGGCGTGACCGGCATCATCTACCTGCGCACCCAGGACCTGAAATGGGATCTGGTGGAGCAGGCAGCAGTTGAGATCAGCCTGGTCTTCTTCTTTATTACCATTATCCTTGGTTCGATCTGGGCACGCCCGATCTGGAATACCTGGTGGACATGGGACCCGCGTCTGACCTCCGCCTCCATCGTTGAGCTGATCTACCTCGCCTACCTGATGCTGCGCCAGGGCATCGAAGATCCTGACCGCCGGGCACGTTTTGGCGCGGTCTACACCCTGGTTGGTGCGATCAGTGTTCCGATCACCTTTCTTTCCATCCGCCTCTTCCGCACCATTCACCCGGTCGTGATCGGCAATGAAAGTTCAGCTGCCGAAGGTGGCTTTGCCATGACCGGCGATATGAAAATCGCCTTCTTCTTCGCGCTTTTCGCCTTCACCATCATCTTTATCGATCTCTTCTGGAACCGCATCCGCCTCGGACATTTACAGCAAAAGGTGGAGCAATTGAAATTAAAGGTAATGGACTAAAAAACCTTAACACAAAGGTCACGAGGAATATCTTTGCCTGCACTGTGCGCAGGCACACGTGTGTTCTTTGTGCCTTTGTGGTGAATAAATAGGAGCCAAAAATGTTATTTCAAAATACCATCGATACGTCCAGTTATATGATCGCCGGATATTCAATTTTCTTCGGCGTGACCATTATTTACCTTTTCAGCCTCTACACTCGCTGGCGCAACCTGCTCCGCGATCTTGAAACACTGGAAGAATTGGAAGACAAATAAATCTACATTCTTTGATGACAGTTACTTTTGAAGTGACTGTCATCTTGGAAAAAGCCTGCCTTTGCAGGCTTTTTTGATTCCCAACAGTGCTATACTTTGGAGAAAGAGGTAAAACAAAAAAAGTATCTCAATATTCAGGCCAGGTATGAAACCAAATAGAATTATTTTAATCAGACACGGAGAATCAGAAGGAAATGTTGATCGGGAACAATATGGCAAAATTCCCGATTTCTCTCTGAATTTAACAGAAAAAGGGATAGATCAGGCCAGGAAAGCAGGCGCTGAAATAAAAAATATCATTGGTGCTGAAACGGTTGGCGTATATATCTCTCCCTTTTATCGAACACGACAGACTCTTAAATATCTCAGGGAAAATATCGAAGAAAATATTACCAGCGCATCCGAAGACCCTCGCATCCGCGAACAGGAATGGGGGCATCTCAGACCACTGGAAGAAAATGAAGACATAAAAATCGAGCGTAATGAATACAGTACATTTTACTTCCGAATTCCTGATGGAGAATCTGGCGCAGATGTTTTTGATCGGGTCAGTACCTTTCTGGAAACGCTCCATCGTGATTTTCGAAAACCGGACTTCCCCGAAAATGCGCTCATCGTTACTCACGGCATGACCTTACGTCTTTTCCTCATGCGCTGGTATCACTGGACAGTGGAAGAATTCGAAAATATCCGCAACCCAAAGAATTGTCAAATTATTGTCATGGAAAAGCAGGATGATGATAAATATGAACTAATTGGCGACCTGAAAAAGAGAAATCCTTGACAACCTTCAAAGCCATCTTCTCCCCCATTTCCGCCTCTGAAACGCTGAAAAAACGAGGGCAAGCCATTCGTGAGTGCGTCCGCGAGGTCGGGTTTCATGGCGCAACGGCGCTGGTCGCCATTGGCGTCGAATAAAATCCAAGTAGTGCCTCGCACCAAACCGATGGGAGCACCCCACACAGTACGGTGCGAGGCACTGCCTAATCATAAAAGGAAAAAATATGACCAACCCACATCTCTCTCTTGACCAGAAGATCGTCGGCGATATCTACACCAGCGGCGAGTCGATGGAAAATCTCTCGGTGCTCTGCGATGATTTCGGCTCCCGCTTTGGTGGCACAAAAGGCGAGCGTTTGGCCGCTGATTTCATCAAAGCCAAATATAAAGAATATGGCCTGAGCAATGCCCATCTGGAGCCTTTCGAATATCTTGGCTGGGAACGCGGCGAAGTTAAACTTGAGATCATCAGTCCGATCCAAAAAGAGATTCCCTGTATCACGCTGCCACATTCGCCACCTGTTACTATGGAGGCTGAAATCTTCGATATAGGCCCGGGTGCGCCAAATGATTTTGATACCCTTGGCGACAAGATCAAGGGCAAGATATTGATGACCAATAGTGAAATTTTCCCGAAGAAGGTCAAGCGCTGGGTCCATCGCCAGGAAAAATATGGGCGCAGTCTGATGGCGGGTGCGATCGGTTTTATTTTTGTCAACCATTATCCTGGCTACGGTCCGGCAACGGGTGGGATCGGCGATTATGACTCGGCAGGGCCAATTCCTGGCATTTCGATCACCAGGGAGGACGGTGCCTTTATCCAGCGGCTCGCGAAACGCAAGGGAACCGTCAAAATCAGGTTAACCAGCACTGACAAACTTTCCAAGATGACTTCCTGGAACGTGGTCGGCGAATTGCCCGGCACAGTGAAACCGGAGGAGATCATTATGCTCGGCAGTCATTACGATGGGCATGATATATCTCAAGGAGCCAGCGATCCGGCATCCGGTGTGGTTGCTGTAATGGAAGCTGCCCGGGTTTTGGCAAAATATGCCGGAAAACTACCGCGCACGATCCGCTTTGTGATGTGGGGCGTCGAAGAAATCGGCCTGCTTGGTTCCTATGAATATGCGCGTGCTCATGCCGACGAACTAGAGAATATTCGTTTCTATCTCAATATGGATGGCGCAGGTGGAAGCCCCTCCAAGGATATCAATCTTCATGAGTGGCCCTCCTTGCAGGATACTGTCGAAGGCTATCGAAAAGAAATGGCGCTTGATTTTGCGATTGGGCAGGCCTTCCATTCGGCTTCCGACCATTACCCCTTCCTGCTCAAGGGCGTAATCACCGCAGGCATCGAAGCCGTCCAAATAACCCGTGGCGGACGCGGGTATGGTCACACACAATACGACACGGTGGATAAGGTCACCTTGCAGGGTTTGCAGGATGCGGCCTCCCTGGCGGCCCGGATGGCGCTCCGCGTTGCGCTCGAGGAAAATTGGCCTGCTTCCCCGCGGGATGCAGAATCTGTTGACAAGCTTTTGAATCAGCCGGACCGCACCGAGATTCAGGCTTATCTCAAAAGGGTGAAAGCTTTTTACAAAGAAATTGCATAATGTCTCTTCAAGTTGCCATCATCGGAGGTGGCCCTGCTGGATTGATGGCCGCAGAGGTCTTGCAAAATAGCGGTGTAAAAGTTTCGCTCTATGAAGCCATGCCTTCCCCGGGACGGAAATTCCTCGTCGCGGGGAAGGGTGGTCTAAACCTGACCCATTCGGAGCCATACGAAGATTTTCTCTCTCGATATGGTTCACGTCGCCCACAAATCGAGCCTTTGCTGGATGTCTTCGGCCCAAAAGAACTCTGCGCATGGGTAGATAAACTCGGCGTAGAAACCTTCATCGGATCATCAGGGCGTGTTTTCCCCAAAGGAATGAAAACCACTCCCCTTCTGAATGCCTGGCTGGATCAACTAAAAGACAGCGGTCTGCAAATTTTTATACGACACAAGTGGATCGGTTGGGGCGAAGATAACTCCCTTCACTTTGAGACACCCGATGGAGAGAAAATCGTAGAAGCGGATGCGACCATCCTTGCATTGGGTGGTGGCAGCCGACCGGAATTGGGCAGTGATGGAAGCTGGATTCCACTTTTGATAGAACGTGGGGTTGAAATTGCCCCTTTGAAACCCTCCAATTGCGGGTTTGACCTCAACTGGACCGATCTTTTTCGGGATAAATTTGAAGGGGAGCCCATAAAGCCAGTGGCAATCAGTTTTAAGGATGAAAGAAAGCAAGGGGAATTTATTATCACGAATAACGGCATTGAAGGCAGCTTGATCTATGCTTTCTCCGCGAAAATAAGAGATGAAATCGAGCGGGCCGGTAGTGCAACCATAGAACTCGACCTGATGCCCGATTGGACAGAAGCGCTTCTGATTGAGAAATTATCCCAACCGCGCGGCTCACGATCCGTCTCCAGTCATCTGAAAAGAACAATAAATCTTACCGGGGTGAAAACTGGCCTGCTCTGGGAGTATCTACAAAAGAAGGATTTCCTCGATCCCAAAAAGCTGGCCACAAAGATCAAAGCTTTGCCCCTTCCCCTGGTTTCAGCACGTCCAATCGAGGAAGCGATCAGCAGCGCGGGCGGCGTTGCCTTTGAAGCCCTCACTGAAAACTTGATGATCCGCACGCT
>JACNJN010000037.1:20398-40453 GCA_014382535.1 Candidatus Desulfolinea nitratireducens
CATTTTGAGATTCGTAAGCGGCGACAGCCTCCTGCCAGATCTGCATTTCACCTTCTGGAATGGGATATTCTCTTGCGGATAAATTTTCCGTCATCTCAGCGTGCTGTTCAGGATGCTCCAGCGCATAGGGGATATCGGCATAATACATTAATGGATGTCCTGTCCTTTCGGCAGCCTGACGAACGATAAGATGATCGGGGTGTTTGCCAATAGTCAATGGGCAGACGAGGACATCGCCCTTGAGAAGATTCTCCTGCAAATCGAGGGCAATTCTTTTAATTAAGGCATCGTCAGCGGGGTGAGGTGGGGCAGGAAATTCTCCTGCAAAGAGGTCCTCAGTGTAAAGAGGTTCTCCATCAGCATCATGACGGTATATGCAGTCCAGAAAATCGAAATAACGAGGCATTGCTCCTGCACGCTGCGCAGCTAAACGGTCTTCTGATAAGCGCATGATTAAGGTCTCTTTGGCGGTATCAGTTCCCCAGTCCGCTTGTACCGAGAGGGCTAAATCGGAGAGGGCTGCATTTGCAGATGGCATCCCGCTCATCAAGTTCCAGATTTCAACAGTATCCCCAGCTTGAGATTGTTGATAGATCAAGCCACCACAGGCGAGAATGGCATCGTCCAGATGGGGAGAAAGATATATCCAGCGCATGGGGATGTTGTACCACAAAAATCATGACACATTCCGAATCTAATTTTTGGAATAGATTTTTGATTATTAAACATGGTACATTTTGCCCCCACCCTGCCCTCCCCCGCCAGACTCACAAAATGGTTGACCCAGGTTTTTTTAGCGGGTGAGGAAAGCAACTTTGGGGTTGTGGAACGGGCTTGCCGTTCCACAACCCCAGCTAAAACAGTCCCCCCTTCCAGGATTTGGAAGGGGGGACCACAGGGGGAATGGCTAAAAAAACACCTTGTATTCAAGAAGACTTAAAATTCGAGTGTATCAAGTCTCAGCAGTATAGTTTTCTCAGGTGAGTGGTTCTCTAAAATCGTAAATCCCGTTCCGGATGGCATATTTGCTATCGCAGCTCGAACAAATCAGCATCTCAGGCCTCTCTTCGAGCGGTGCCTGATCACATTGAGGACATTGGAAAAATGCGCTTTCTGGCGCTATGGCTGTTTCTCCTACTGCTTCACTAAGCGTAAAAACAGAGGGTGTCAACTGCCACCAATTACCAGTCAGCTGGGCAAAAGAACCTAGCCAGGCCAAGAAATTCGCGGGAAAGATTTTCTTTAGGATTCCAATTCTGAAATGCGACACGGTCAGTTGTCGTTCAAGTGCAAACCCCTCTTCTTTGAGCCAACGACGTACAGTTTCGGGATGAAAGTCAAAATTGAGGGCTGCAAATTCGACTGGCTCAGGCGTAAAGGGGCTCCAATCCTGACGGCGTAGCATATATCGCAAAATGGATTTTAGATTGAGCTTGTTGGCATATTCAAGGATAAATCTGGCAGAGGGCTGTAGAACACGGCGTACCTCTCGGAGTACAGCGGGGGCATCCTTCATATGATGCAGGGTACGGATCATGGTTGCGCCATCAAAGAGACCATCCACAAAAGGAAGCTTGTAGGCATCTGCGGCAACGAAGATATAACGGTCACTTTCTCCAAGCCGTTCCTGGGCTTGCTCGAGTTGGGTGCGCGAGTAGTCGAGCAATACGATGCGTTGAAAACCTTGATAACGTGGGGTATTACGTCCCGCACCGGCGCCAACCTCAAGGAGGAGTTTACCGCTTTTGGGCAAAAGCCGTTTTAGCGCAATCGCTTCTGCAAGGTCTTCATAGGCACGACCGCCCTGATCCCAAAAGGAGCTTTGGTAATCAGAGCCTTCGTAGTCACAAACTGGAGGGGTTGTCATCAGCATTCAGTATTCAGTATTCAGTGGTCAGTCTGCAAAGTAGTCTGCTTGTATTTCACTAACTTTCGAAGGGTTACAAAACAATGAAGATTTTCTCATCATACCGCCAAGTAGTCGACCAACTTCAGCAGATTTCCCCAAGAGTATTTCGGCTTTCTCTTGAGAAATATATCCACTATCCTTTGCTACACCAATCCAATGCTGGGTTTCCAGTTGCTCTCCATCAGCATCGGTTAGTTTGCTAATAAAATGTTTCTCATAACGGCGTTTTCCCCAAGCCTCTGCAATTTGTGCACCAACGGAGCGAGATGAGCGACGTATTTGATCTGTCAAAGAGAAAATTTCTTCTCGTGGAAAAGATTTTGTCGTTTCAAAAATCAATTGCCAGAGTACACTCGCTTTTTGATAAACAATCAAATCCTGAAATCTTGATGCGTAACTCATCTTCACGCTCCAACTGACCACTGCTTCCTGATTACTGCTCTAGCTTCCGTTACCGTTGAAGCCACGCCCCATTCCACGATAGTTAAATCCAAGTTCACGGGCTTCTGCTGGGTCGTAAATATTTCTTGCGTCAAAGATGACGGGGGTCTTCATCAGGCCTTTGACCTTTTTCAGACTGAGTTGTTTAAATTCATTCCACTCTGTGACGACGATCAGAGCATCGCAACCTTCGGCCATTGAGTAGGGATCGTCAAACATTTTTACGGCCGGAAGCAGACCTCGGGCAACATCCATTGAAACGGGATCGTATCCACGCACGGTCGCGCCGGCGGCGTTGAGGGCTTTGGCAATATCCGTCGATGGGGCATCCCGCATATCGTCGGTATTCGGTTTGAAGGCCAACCCCAGCAATCCGATCGTTTTTTCTTTTATGCTCCCATCCAACATCTCGGTAAGATGTTCAACAACCAACTCCCGGCGGCGGTAATTCACTATCATCGTCTCGTTCAAAATTTTCGGATCGAGACCTTTTTCCTCAGCCATAAAGGCCAGCGCTCTGACATCTTTCGGGAAACAGGAACCACCCCAACCAAGACCGGCATCGAGGAACATCGGACCGATACGCTTATCGTATCCCATACCAACGGAAACCTCTTTTACATCAGCCCCGAGGACTTCACAAATATCGGCAACCTCATTGATGAAGGAGATTTTGGTCGCCAGGAATGCGTTGGATGCGTATTTGATCATCTCAGCCGTACGGAGGTTTGTGATCACAATCGGCGCACGTAAGGGGAGGTGAAGGTGAGCAACTTTCTCGGCCGCTTCCATGTCCTGCGAACCCAAAACTGTGCGATGCGGGTTCATGAAGTCGCCAATCGCTGAGCCCTCACGCAGAAATTCAGGGCAGGAGACCACTGAAAAATCAATCGGTTTTGGTTGTGCTTCTTTAACGATATCAGCAACCCAGTCACCAGTTCCAACTGGCACCGTGGATTTATTGATCAGGATCAGCGGCTCGGTCATATTTTCGGCAATGGAACGAGCGGCAGCAGCAACATATTGTAAATCTGCATCACCCTCAACACCAGAGGGCGTTCCTACAGCGATAAAAGCAAACTCTGTCCCATCGAGGGCTTCTTTATAAGAGGTGGTGAAGGAAAGACGGCCTGCCTTCACATTTCGCTCAACCAATTCGTCAAGCCCTGGTTCATAGATCGGCATAATCCCTTTATTGAGATTTGCGACACGCTTTTCATCAATATCCAGCGCAATTACACGGTTTCCCAGATCAGCAAAGCAGGCTCCAGAAACAATGCCCACATAACCAACGCCAACAACACATATTTGTTTCATATTTTCCTCACAGAAAGTATTTATTTACACGAAGTAACGGCCCTTAATATACCAGATAAGTCGAGGAGGCGATAATGTATATTGTCATCTCTGCAGGCAGAATTTACAGTTATTACCCAAGCAAATTAACCCTCTGCTGTGGGAGTAATTGTTAGGGTCGGTGTCGGCGTCAACGAGGGGGTTAATGTCTGTGAAGGTGTATACGTTGGCGTTGGCGTTAATGTAATCACAGGTAAACGTGAGTTCCCTAATAAGCCCAGCAATTCAATATACACCCAACCCAATTCCAGGTCCTGATACTCTTCGGGCTGATTGGCAGCAATCCGCAACCAGGTACCCTCCACGTTGCTGGCATCAAAGAACAAACAATCTTCATCTCGCAGATTTCCAATTGCACCATATTGTGTACTTGGTCCTATGCGCACATTTACAAGAAAAGCATTGATGCAATAGCGCAAACCTTCAGGACGACCAGGAATTGGCGGTGCGAGTGAAGGAGTCCGTGTTGGGGTTTTGGTCGGGGTATTTGTATCAGGACCAGGTGGCGTTTTTGTTGGCGGACTTTTGGTAAAAGTGGGGGTGAATGATAATGCAATTTGCGTCAGTCTTGCTTCCGCGGTCTGTGTCCCTTTCCATGAGTATTCATAGGGCAAGCGTGATTGTAAATAACCAAAAACAGCTACAATGATCACTCCCAGCACACTTATTATGGCAACAATGACTTCGGTGGAAAGCTGAAGCCCTGCTGTTTTTTTCTTATCTGTTGTTGAAGGCTCGCTCATCAGAAAACTCCAAATTTTTATCTAAAAAGACCACGTAAATATACTATGCCTTGCCTCTTACTGCAACTTGGCAGGGAGATTATTTATTGGTATATTCTACGCACCATGAAAATACTCTTCGTTGCCGATGGACGCTCCCCAATCGCCCTCAACTGGATCAAATACTGGGCAGAGCAAAACCATGATGTTTTTCTCGCCTCAACATTTCCCTGCGACCCGGATCTGCCGCTCGCACGCGTGGACTTTCTGCCGGTTGCCTTTAGTCGGGCAAAATCCGCCCCTGCGGCAGGATCCCGTCAAAAGAAATCCCTGCTCTGGGGCGCTGCAACGATAAAATTACGCACTGCCATCCGCCATTGGTTGGGACCGCTAACCTTGCCCAGATCCGCCAAGCTGCTCAATAAAATCATTGCTGAAATTCAGCCCGATATTGTCCATGCCATGCGTGTTCCCTACGAGGGGATGCTCGCCGGAACTGCCAAACTCGCCGCAACTGCCAAAAATCTCAGCGCTCAGAAATTCCCGCCTCTGCTGATCTCCATCTGGGGGAACGATTTCACCCTCCATGCCCCCTCCTCCCCGCTTATGCGACTTTATACCCGCAAGGCATTACAAGCCGCCGACGCGCTCCATGCCGATTGTCAGCGTGATATCCATCTGGCAGAAAAGTGGGGATTTGACGCGTCTCGCCCCAGCATTGTTTTGCCCGGCGGCGGCGGGATTGACCAGAACATCTTTTATCCGCCTATCGAGAAGAAATCAGTTCCTGAGCGGAGCGGAGCGCAGTCGCAGGACGACATCTCCAAGAAGCGCTCTTCGACTGCGCCTATACAACCATTAGGGCTCCGCTCAGAGACCGGTGAGACACTCGTCATCAACCCTCGGGGCTTTCGGGGCTACGTCCGCAACGATACATTCTTCAAGGCAATTCCATTGGTCCTGGAAAAACTTCCCGAGGTGAAATTTATCTGCCCAACGATGGCGGGAGAAAGTCAGGCCGAGGCTTGGATCCAGGAGCTGGGAATCTCAAAATCGGTTGAATTGACCCCGCCCCTTGCGCGGGAGCAACTTGCAGATACTTTCCGGCGCGCGCAGGTTTTGGTTTCTCCCAGCACGCACGACGGGACGCCGAATTCTCTCCTTGAAGGAATGGCCTGTGGCTGCTTCCCCATCGCAGGTGATCTGGAATCCATTCGGGAGTGGATCAAGCCCAACGTCAACGGGTTGCTTGTTGATCCTTCCAATGAGAGAGAATTGGCAGATGCGATCATCCGCGCTTTAAATGACGATGGCCTGCGGGTGCAAGCCATCGTGGAAAATCAAAAGATCATCGCCACCCGCGCGGAGTATGGGCACAGCATGGCACAGGCGGTAAAGTTTACAAAAAAAATGCTTCGTAAAACGTAAAAAAAACTATGCTGCGGGAGGTGGGGGTGTGCGCAGCTCGTCCAAACGCTCCCTCAACTCAATCCGACGCGAGTCTGCAGCATTTCGGATTTCAGCCTGAAAAGCCACTCCGCGCTCACGTAACTCGCCGCGCAATTTTTCACCAGATTCGGGGGCGAGCAGTAAGGCAATTGTAGAACCGACCAAACTGCCAACAATAATACCGATCATAAAACCAAACATTTTTCGCATGGGATTCTCCATCTAAAAGTCAATCAACCTCCCTATTATAACGGGTTCCATTGGGAAAGGTAGGGTGATCCTGTCATTAAAAGAACTCAACCTTTGCATTAGCTGAATTTTGTGGAATAATAGCCAGACCGCGCGTATCCTCGTGAACGCGACGATGAAAATTTATTCAAGATATCCAGGCTCAGGGGGCAAAGCCAACGGACTCTACCTGTCAAAGGAGGGTACCATGTCCACAATCTCAACCCTGCAAGCGTCATTGCTTCGCTCGCAGCAGTTAAAAGTCACCACGCGTACATTTCACCAAAAGAAGAAAGATCGTCAGCCGATCAGCATGTTAACGGCCTACGACTATCCCACTGCCCTGTCGATGGATAGAGCCGGTGTCGATTCGATCCTGGTCGGCGACTCTCTCGGGATGGTGGTGCTGGGTTATGAAAACACGCTCCCCGTCACGATGGAGGACATGCTCCACCATTGCAAGGCGGTCGCACGCGGCGCAAAATCCGCGCTGCTGATCGGCGATATGCCCTTCATGTCTTACCAGGTTTCCACGCAGGAAGCTGTCCGCAATGCGGGACGATTTCTGCAGGAGGGTGGGATGGATGCTGTAAAACTGGAGGGAGCCCGTGATCGTTTGGATGCAATTCGATCTATCGTTGGCGCGGGAATCCCTGTAATGGGACATCTCGGGTTAACGCCCCAGTCCGTGCACCAACTTGGCGGATTTCGTGCGCAGGGTAAATCTGCTTCCGCTGCCAAAAATCTACTCGACGAGGCATATCAGCTGCAAGAGGCTGGATGCTTTAGCCTGGTCCTTGAGTCGGTTCCGGCAAAATTAGCGGAGTATATCTCCCAGGAACTTGTTATCCCGACCATCGGCATTGGCGCAGGAGTGGGCTGTGATGGTCAGGTACTCGTTACCCATGATCTGCTGGGTCTCTTTGACAGATTCACACCGCGCTTCGTCAAGAAATATGCCGATTTATATGGCGAGCTGGATCGCGCTTTTAGTGAATATATAGACGAGGTAGAAAGCCATACTTTTCCAGCAGAAGAACATAGCGTAACGATGAATGATTCTGAGTGGGAAGCCTTTCTGTCTTCAGTAAACAGTGAACAATAATTTATAGCTAGGAACGGGTTCCGCCTCACTTCGAGTATTAATATGAAAAATAACAAAATACTCATCGTTGGCACAGGCGCTCTGGCAACGCTTTTCGCGGCCAAACTTTCGCCCATAGGCGTAGATATCACCATGCTTGGATCCTGGCTGGAGGGATTATCTGCTCTCAAAGAAAAGGGGGCAACGCTCGTGGGTATTGATGGAAGTGAGAAATCCTATCCCGTGCGGGTAGTGAGTGATGCCGCAGATTGTGAGGGGGCTGATTTTGCACTGGTCCTGGTCAAGTCCTGGCAAACAGAGCGCACTGCAAGCCAGCTTGGGAAATGTCTTTCCCCTGATGCTTTGGCTGTCACTCTACAAAATGGTTTGGGGAATGGGGAAATCCTTTCCAAAACATTAGGTAGAGAGCGCGTCGCACAGGGGGTGACGACCACAGGTGCATCGTTGCTGGCACCAGGTGTTGCCCGCGCAGGTGGCGAAGGGAAAATCTCAATCGAGACGCATCCGCGTTTGGGGCCTCTATCTGCTATTTTGACGGAGGCAGGCTTCAATCTCGCGGTCGTCCCGAGTGCAGAGTCGCTAATTTGGAGCAAATTGGTGATCAATGCGGCGATCAATCCGCTGACCGCATTGTTGAATATTCCCAATGGAGAATTACTCCTCCGCCCGACCGCAAGGGCTTTGATGGGGGATTTGGCAGATGAGGCAGCATCTGTCGCAGAGGTGCAAAATATCCCGCTTTCATTTGACAATCCTGTCGCCGCAGCAGAAGATGTGGCTGAGCGAACATCCAGTAATATCTCTTCAATGCTGCAAGATTTGCGACGGGGGGCACCAACAGAGATTGATGCAATTTGCGGTGCAGTCACGCGCATAGGAAAGAAATATTCTATCCCAACTCCCCTTAATCAATTGTTTTGGCAACTTGTGCGAGCACGCACAGAAGGTGGGTAATCATGGTAAGATTCAGAAAAAATTACTGTAATTAGGAGAGTTTTTCCCATGCGCAAATGGTTTATTTTCTTGTTATTGGTTGGCTTGTTTCTCTTCCCTACTTTGGTTGAAGCTCAAAGCGGGATCACGATCAAAGAACTTAGAGTCCAGCTATGGCCTGAGTATGATCACCCCGACATGTTGGTGATGCATAGTTTTTCATTAACGGAAGACAGCACGCTGCCAGCCGAATTTCAAATTCAGATCCCGGCTAACGCCAATTTGAATGCTGTCGCAAAAACTATTGAAAATTCAATGGTAAATGTACCCTACGATGCACCGGTAGCAAATGGCGATTGGATCACTATCACCATGTTGATTGACGATCTCGCCAACTATAGGGTGGAATATTATCTGCCACTGGATAAAAACGGTGCCTCACGCAATTTCTCATATTTATGGCAAAGCGATTACCATGTGCAAGAGATGTTTTTACAATTCCAACAACCACCGAACTCAACCAATTTGAGTCTCTCACCAACATTTCCAACTGTCACACCGGTGGCAGATGGCAGTATTTACCATGATCTGATTCCGGGCAGCGTTGCTGGTGGAGAAGATTTCACGCTTTCGATTTCCTACGACAAAGCCAATGATGATCTAACCGTCTCTGCGCTGCCTGTTGAGGTTGGCGGGGGCCTGGATAGTAGTAATGATGGCCTTTCTCTGAGCGATTCCCTGCCTACTATTTTGGTTGGGGCAGGTGTTTTATTAATTGCCGGCGGATTAATGTATTTTTTCATGGCTGGACGCAGCGATAATATGTCCAAGAAAAGTCGGAAACGCCACTCACCAAGCACCGCCTCAGCAGGTGGAAATATCTATTGTCACGAATGCGGCACCCGCGCTCGTTCTGGTGACAAATTCTGCCGTTCCTGTGGAGCAAGAACCAGAGCATAATACAAACCCTTGTTTTTATAGGAAGAATTAATTGACAAAAAAAGCGGATGCGATCGCATCCGCTTTTTCAATTCTTATTTATCAGGAGCTTATTATTCTTTTTTACCGCGCATTAAGAAATAGGCGACAACAACGATAACAAGAATAACAATCAAAGCAATCCATAAAGTAAGGTTCCCGTAAAGGGAAGCTGTTACAATCTCCTCAGAATCTGTCTGAAAATTTTCTAAACCTACCTACTCACGACAGATACCCTTTCGGGCACACGTAATCACAGATAAATGCTGATTTTTTGGATGAATTCCTCGAGGAAACGCCTTTCCAATCCTTTTCATCTATGTTCATCTGTGGTTAAAAAGAGTTTTCAGACACTCTCTCAAAATGATATCTTCCGTCTCCAGACAGAAGATATGTGTTTTTCATCACGGTTTGTGACAAAAGTTACTAGCAATTATCATGAGGAGCACTTATTATTGGTAATAACCAATATCATGGTGACTTATTAGGGTTTATGCATCATATTATTTACGTTACCTTATAATAAACATCAGGTCTTATTAGCCAAGTGCTTACTTAGAATTTTAGGCTAAACAGGAGAGTGGCATAACATGCTCAATATGACAGAATTAAAAGTCTTTATTACGGCAGCGGAAGAAATGAACTTTAGTCGTGCTGCTCAACGCCTACACCTTTCTCAATCTGCTGTCAGCCAGAATATTCGCTCACTTGAACGGTCCTATAATGTTGAGTTATTTATTCGACGGGGACGCTCAGTTTCCTTGAGCGAGGCTGGACAGGCCATCTTACCCATGGCGCGCGAGCTATTTAATACATCTCGCCTCCTTGAGGATGCATTGCATAATATTCATGGTGAAATCTGTGGACTAATTGATATCGGCTGTTCAACAACCTCCGGAAAGTATCTCCTACCCAATATGGTTGCGTCTTTTCGAAATTTATATCCCAAAGTTTGCGCAAATATTAATGTTCTTGGGCGTCGCAGTGTAGTTAACGGTCTCCTGGAGGAAAAATTCTGTATGGGTGTGCTAAGCAAGCGCATTGAGCACAGCCAACTCGAATACCAACCCTTCTACGAAGACCGCGTTATCTTGATCGTCCCCCCCGACCACCCGTGGGGAGAATACGGAAAAGCCCTACCATCTGACTTAATTGACCAACCATTGATCTTGCGAGAAAAAACAGCTGGTACGCGTGAGGTCATGCAAGAGGGTTTACAATCTCATGGGATCACACAGGATATGCTGAACGTAGTCATGGAAGTAGGCAATGCCGAAGCAATTGAGATCGCAGTTGAAGAAGGGATTGGAATTGCTTTCATATCTGAATTAGCGGCTGCGCGCCCACTATCGCTTGGTTATATCAAAAAAGTGGAACTGGAAGGATTGGATTTACAACGCACCTTATTTATGGCCCGCCATATTCCCACCCCCTTTACCCGAGCACAAAGTTTGTTCTGGGACTTTGTTAAAGAGAAACAAAACATGAACGGCGAGACAGTCTTAGACAATTTAATTGGCACTTCTGTCACCATTTAACATTCTACAAGTTATAAAAAATGACCAGCTTACCTTACATCATTCCGGTATTTTTCTTCTATGGCTTGGCCTTTTTCAGTATGGGCTTACTTGTTGCCATTGAGGGCGGTCAAGCAGCAGATCCTCGCCTGAGAAAAGCTTTACGCCCTCTTGCTGGATTTGGTCTGGTCCATGGAACACATGAATGGCTGGAGATGTTCCAATTTATTGACCGGTCACTAGGCATTCCGGAGCCCCCTTATATTTCCATAGGGCGAATAGCCATATTAGGAATATCCTTCGTTTCATTGGCTGCCTTTGGCAGTTACCTTTTGGCGCCTTCAGTAAAGGCACAGCGATACATATTGCTCATACCACTAGGCCTTGAGGCGATCTGGGCATTTGGCATTATCACACTCAAAGGCCAGTATCCTCCAGAAGAAATGTGGACCATCGCTGATGTGTGGACACGCTATACCCTGGCTATTCCATCATCCCTTCTGGCACTATCTGGATTAATAATACAGCAACGGATATTCCGCAAAGCCGGCATGCTTAAATTTGGCCGGGATGCTCTTTGGGCTGCGGTAGCGTTTGGCTGGTATGGTTTAGTTGGGCAAGTATTTGTCAAACAAAGCCTGTTACCACCATCAACTGTTGTAAATCAAGATCTATTCTTGGAAGTAGTAGGTTTTCCTGTGCAACTGTTGCGTGCGTTAACGGCTTTGGGTGCGGCTGTTTTCATCGTCCGATTTTTACGCTCTTTTCAAGTGGAAGCAAGCCAAAAGATGGCTGAACTTCAGGCAGAACGTCTGCGCGCTTCACAACAACGTGAAATTTTAAAAGGGGATCTTTATCGCCGCGTAATAGAAGCACAGGAAGCAGAACGGCAGAGAATTGCCCGTGACCTCCATGATGAAACAGGTCAATCTCTGTCAGCCATCGGATTGGGACTACGCGGGCTGTCATCATCCATCAAACAAAGTCGCAACATAAAGACCTTGATGGAATTGGAAAAAATGGTCGCAAATTCATTAAATGAGTTACAACGCGTGATTTCGGACCTACGTCCTTCCCATCTTGATGACTTGGGGTTACCGGCTACAATGCGCTGGTATGTTGGTCAGGCACAGGAGCGAACCACTTCCTACCTTGAATTTGAAACAATTGGCGAAGAGAAAGAAATTTGCCCGGAATATATGACCGTCATGTTTCGCATTTTCCAGGAAGCGATCACGAATGTAATTAAACATGCAGATGCATCTCGAACCACAGTTCAACTGGTTTTCAATCCCAATGAGATGCAAATTATTGTGAAGGATGATGGTCATGGTTTTGAATCAAATCGTTCAAAAGATAAAACTACCTGGGGATTACTCGGCATGCAGGAACGAACAACCTTATTAGGTGGCCAATTTCTTGTACATTCAAATCCCGATCAAGGAACAAAAATTGAGGCCATTATCCCCTATTGTGCTATACACAGGAATGACAAAAAATGACAATTCGCCTTCTTTTAGTTGACGATCATATGGTGGTCCGCACTGGCCTTCGGATGTTACTCGAAGGATCTAAAGATATTGAAATCATTGGTGAGGTGAGTACAGCCAAAGAGGCAATTGATTCTGCCAGGAAACTGCAGCCAGATGTGATCCTGATGGATATTGGTCTGCCAGACATGTCTGGAATTGAAGCCACTAGAGAAATAAAACGCTCCTCTGACAAGATTGCTATTGTAGCACTCACTATCCACGAAGATGAAGAATATTTTTTCAAAATGCTGGATGCTGGCGCATCGGGATACGTACCAAAACGTGCTGCCCCCGAAGAACTACTAACAGCAATCCGCGAGGCCGCTGCTGGTGAGGTTTATCTCTTCCCTTCGATGGCGAAATTATTAGTCAAAGACTACCTAAGCCTTGATCGCTCTCCAGAGCAGAATGACAGCTTAGATGGCATAACTGAGCGTGAACAAGAGGTGCTGACCTGGCTTGCAGAAGGCGCATCCAATGATCAAATCGCCGTTGCTCTAAATATCAGCCCGAAAACAGTTGCTCGTCATCGCGAAAATATTATGCGCAAACTTAATTTACATTCTCGTACTGAGTTGGTCCGCTATGCCATTCGCAAGGGAATTATAAAACCCTAATAACACTTAATTGATAAAAGAAGACGGCCGCATATGCAGCCGTCTTCTTTTTTTTGGGGTATCAAGTGTGGGATTACCATCCTATTAATGACCAAACTCATCAGGAAGTTTGTTGGCTAATTTGATGTTTAGCCAGTTCCTCAACAATTCATGGGGTATCAACCCCATAAAAATCCAATTTGTATCAGGAATTACCCATAGTATTTATATTCTTTATGGGGAGTTCTTCATTAAATAAATCGGGGGAATACCGGATTTACTTCCCATGGCTGTATCACATAAGATAAGGGTGAAAGAATTCACAAATAAAGAATGCAATATTACTGCAAAAGGAGTAAATCATGAATGCCCTGCTAAATATTTTCATCCTATTTCTGGTACGAATTGTAATTCCTTTTACTCTACTCATGCTCATCGGAGAAAAAGTAAATCATCAGCACCACAAACACCAACAGTTATTCTGAGGAGAGAGCTATGGAATGGCTTGAAGCGCTTGCCATCATTCTGACCACTATTGGGATACGGTTTCTTATCCCCATAATACTGACGATTGGGATCGTTTACTTCTTAAGACAATTGGACGCTCGTTGGCAGGCAGAAGCTAAAGAACTTACTTTACTTCCTGCATCCGCCTTCGAAGGTCCGCGTTGCTATGAGGTCAATGGGTGTTCTCCTGAGCAAATGGAAAAATGCCCGGTTCCCACCCAATCTCAACCTTGCTGGCAAGTTTTCCGCAACGCCAAAAATGGCCGCTTGCAGGAAAGATGCCTGTCCTGTAAGCAATTCACCCAAGCTCCAGTACCTGCTGGAATATATAGATTATCAACTTGAAGGAGATAGATATGTTCTCACATCCAGAACGCTTGATCATAGCCCTGATGATCGCATTATTATTTGCGGGAGTAACCCTCGTTGCAGCAGAGGCATCGTCCCCACAATCCATTTCTCCGCAGAGTGAGCTACCCTGTGAAGGGTGCCATTCTGCTTTTATGGAAAGCTGGCAAAGTGGCCCTCACGGACAAGCTACGATCGATCCCGTTTTCAATGAAGCATGGGATGCTCAAGGTAATCCTGGCGCTTGCCTATCATGTCATACAACTGGCTTTGATCCTGAGACTGGTACCTGGGAAAAGGATGGGGTTTCGTGCGAAGCCTGTCATAGTCCAATCCCGGAAGACCATCCAAAAAACCCTGCCCCCATAGAACGTTCACCTATTTTATGCGGCAACTGCCATAGCGACGTCCGTTTTGGCTGGGAAGAATGGGAAGTCAGCTCACATTTTCAGCGCGATATAACTTGCATTAATTGCCATGATCCCCATATGGCAAATGTGAAGTCTCTCGCCTCGGCGAGCGGAGATGATACCTATGATGACGCATCATCACTTTGCCTGAATTGTCATAAAGAATATATCCAAAACAATCCGAACATCTCCCATTTTAATCATGTTCACAACAATGCTTCATGCGTCGATTGTCATCTGACGATGAATAAAGATCTCCCCGCACACACCGTTCCTGATCACAGTTTTCAAGCAACTTTGAGTGCCTGTATCAACTGTCATGAAGATGAAATGCATCAATCAACAGAGACTAATGTCAGTGATGAAGATCTTGAAGAAATGCTCAATGCAGATTCAGTGGCATCTAAACCTTCACCTGTTAGCCCTCTTGGTTTTGCTGGCTTGGCTAGCCTGATTGGCATCGCAGCAGGCACAGTCTTGGCCCCTTGGCTTGAGGAAAAATATAAGGCAATAAAGGATAAAGGGAGCAATCAGAATGAGCACTAAAATTAAACGTCGCGATTTTCTGAAAATCGCTGGAGCAGGGGTTGTTGGTCTCGCTGGTCTTCAGCTCATGCGCCCGGATGCACATGCATCCGGGGGTGTAGAAGCAGGAGAGCACCAGTGGGCAATGGTCATTGACCAATCAAAATGCACCGGCTGTGGACAATGTACGCTATCTTGTCGTGCCCACAATGATGTCCCCCCGGATATTTCCTGGAACGAAGTCCTCCCTGCCGGAGAAGTTGAAGGTCATCAAGTATTCCTGGCTCGCCCCTGTATGCACTGTGAAAATGCCCCTTGCGTAGAAGTTTGCATGGTGGGAGCCTCCTACTATCGCCCCGACGGGATCGTCATGATGGATTATGACAAGTGCATTGGCTGTCGCTATTGTGAAGTAGCCTGCCCATATCAGGCGCGCTCGTTCAACTGGCAGAAATTCGAAGGCGATAATCCAGCAGTCCCCGAATGGGGTCAACCGGAAGTTGATCGACGACCACGCGGAGTTCCTGAAAAATGTTCCTTCTGCTATCACCGTATTGATCGTGGGCTGGAACATGGTCTAACCCCTGGCGTTGATCCGGCTGCCACCCCCGCTTGTACAGTGACCTGCCCTACAGGTGCACGTATATTTGGAGATCTGAACGATCCTGAATCCGAAGTCAGCAAGATTATTCATTCGCAGCATACAGTCCGCTTGCGAGATGAGTTGGGAACCGCCCCGCGCGTGTATTATGTGCTGGCTACCCCAGAAGATTTCAAGGAGGCAGAAGCATGATTAAAAACTTTCGTACCCGCTTACAGCCTACTCCCTGGTTGGGTTGGCTGGCATTCCTGGGAATCTTCCTGATCGCTGGTGTTATTGGTGGAGTAATCGTATTGTGGAAGGGTTTATCTGTAACCAATCTGACAGATCTCGTACCCTGGGGTTTGTGGATCACGATTGATCTTTCCTCGATTGCGCTTGCGGCGGGGGCCTTCTCTCTGTGCGCAGCCGTATATCTGATCGGTCTAAAACGATATGAACCGGTCGCCCGTACCGCCACCTTTGTTGGCCTGATCGGCTACAGCATGGCTATGCTCTGCCTATTCATGGATATCGGCCGTCCATTCAAGTTCTACCAGGCTTTTCTGTATTGGAATACGCATTCCCTGCTCTGGGAAGTGACCATGTGTGTCGCTCTTTATTTCACCGTGCTGCTACTGGAATCCATGCCGATCATTGCAAATATGGATTGGCTGCGCACCCGCTTCCCCAATCTGACAGCCAGGATGTCACGAGTCCATCACTATGCACCCTATTTGGCCATTGCTGGTCTCGTTCTCTCAAGTTTGCACCAATCATCTCTGGGTGCAGCCTATGGTGTCCTCAAAGCTCGCCCCTTTTGGTACAAGCCTGAGATGTCGGTACTATTCATGCTCTCGGCTATCGTGGGTGGGATCTCCATGACTCTTTTTGCTTCGATGCTTGCATCCCAACTTACAAATAAGGCCAAGGTCAGGGACGAATTGATTGAAAAACTGTCTCTCTTCGTGGGCTGGGCACTGGTCGCATATTTCTACTGGCGCTTCTGGGATACGCTCTCCATGACCTACACTTACGAACCCGGTCGGACTGAGGGTTTGCAACTGCTCACCAAGGGTCCACTGGCCTTCAACTTTTGGTTCGGTGAGATCCTGATAGGAATCCTCCTCCCGATGATCCTGCTGCTCAACAGCAAAACCAGGGAAAATCGCTTCTGGCGTATGTCAGCACTGCTGATGGTTGTTGGAGGCCTGGTAGCCTATCGCTGGAATATCAATCTTGCCGGCGCATTGGTTGTGCTGTCGTATTTACCTGGGCAACCGACAGTTACTTACGCATCCTATGCCCCATCGCTAATCGAGTGGTTGGTTGGCTTGGGTGTAATCGCCTTTGGATTACTGGTATTTTCCCTGGGTGTACGCTACTTACGCGTGGTGGATCACTTTTTTGTCGAAGAAGAACATGGTACTGTCGATATAAAGGCGACTCAGCCAGTAGGAATTTAGCAATACTTCCATAAATAATGATCAAAAAGCCGCTCAAATGAGCGGCTTTTTCTATACAAAATGAAATAAATACTACTAGGGGGAAATTGCAGGATATAGGTGAAGGAACACAAAAATTTGTAAATAACCTTTGCTTATCAATCATCATAAGCGAGAAGTATAACGATTGTTATTTTCATCACTTGTCGTAAGGGATTGACCATAATACTATTAGTGAAAATAATAACAAAGATTGGAAATCACATAAAAGGAAAAACTTTATGCATTTTAAGAATAACCCACTATTTCAAATTTCTCTGGTTTTATTCGTTCTAGGAATGACAAGTTGTGCTGGTGGGGCTACGCCCTCTGTAGAACTTCCGACACCAGAACCTTTGGTTGAAAATACACCAGTGCCAACTGCCGCTCTTCTAATCGAACCTGATATCCAAAATAATTGTCTGGATTGCCATACTGACAAGGAACGTCTCATCGATAATGCAAAACCGATCCTTGAGGTCATCTCTGAGAATGAAGGGGCTGGCTGAGGTGGCGAAGTGGCTCCGTTGGAGCCTTGGGAGAAAGTCCTCGTCGAAGATGAGTTTACCAGTACAGTCCATGGGGAAGTACTCTGTACCACTTGCCATGAGGGAGCACAGTCCCCGAATAAGGATGAAGCACACATCAATATGATCTCTGATCCCAGCGCTGCCCCAAATCAGGGCTGCCAGATGTGTCATTCAACAGAGACAGAAACCTTTGAAAATAGTTTGCATTCAAATCTGAATGGCTATTGGACAGCAATAGACGCTCGTTCTGCGCCAGAAGATCATCAAGCATTGGAAAGTATGTTTGGCAACCATTGTTCATCCTGCCACACAACATGTGGAGATTGTCATGTCAGCCAACCAAATTCAGTTGGGGGCGGGTTGATTGATGGCCATAATGTCAAGAAAACACCCTCCATGACCCGAAATTGCACGGCCTGTCACGGGAGTCGTATTGGCTCTGAGTATTTGGGAAAACACGAAGATCTGCCAGGTGACGTCCATTTCCGACAAGGGCGGATGAACTGTGTTGACTGCCATACAGGCATGGAGATGCACGATTCAACAGGTACTTGCACAGAATGCCATACAACTCCCGAAGAAGCTGAATTATTGAATAATCTCGATCGCTATTCAGGGGCACAGATCCCATCATGTGAGTCATGTCATGAAACTGTAGGTGCATCCGGCGATGCAAATCCTCAACATCTTTTACACCAGGAGAAACTGTCCTGCCAGGTATGTCATTCGATCTCTTATACAAGCTGTGATGGCTGTCATGTAGCAGTTAGCGAAGAAACAGGCAATCCATTCTTCAGCACAGAGGGATCATATCTTAACTTCCTCATTGGCCAGAATTCGGATCCAAATTACCACCGTCCTTACGAGTATGTGCCCGTGCGTCATATCCCTGTTGACACAGAAAGCTATGCCTTCTACGGTGAGAACCTGTTGTCAAACTTTGATGCCAAACCAACCTGGGAATATACAACACCCCATAATATCCAGCGCAATACCCCACAGAATGAATCCTGTGACGCATGCCATGGTAATGAAGAAATATTCCTGACAGCAGATAAAGTATCTCCAGAAGAATTGCAAGCCAATCAAGGCGTGATTATCGATGAAGTCCCTCCTCTAAAGTAGAGGAGTTATAAAAAAAGCAAGACTATCAAATTTCTCAGAAGGAGAAAAAAGTAATGAAAATGAACCGCGTTTTATATTTGCTACTTAGTAGCCTGATGGTACTGGGATTAGTCCTTGGTGCCTGCTCCCCAGCTCCAGTGGCAGAAGAAGCCCCTGTTGTTGAAGAAGCAGTTGTTGAAGAAACCGTAGAAGAAGAGCCAATGGAAGTAGCGCCTGATCTGGATGCGGCCTATAAACCGATGATTACAGATATAGCTGCGAAAGGCTACTATGCGCTCAAAGATATGGCCCTCCTCAATGAAATGCTTGGTAGCGATACCCCGCCCTTCCTTTTGGATGTCCGCGAAGTCTCTGAACTGGAAGAGAAAGGTCACATTGAAAGCGCAGTAAATATTCCTCTGCGTGAACTCGCCCAGAATCTCGAGCTTCTGCCCAGTTTCGATACCCCCATTGTAGTGTATTGTGGCAGCGGGTGGCGTGCGGCGATTGCTATGACGGCCCTTTATGGCATGGGGTGGACAGACGTAGTGACTTTCCATCCACCGAGCTATGGTGGCTGGGTTGAACAAGGTTACGCGACTGTTGAAGGCGCTGCACCGGACGCGACGATATTGAATGCTGCACAACCGGACGCTGCCATGGTTGCCGCTATGGATGAAATGTTGGCCACTATTCCAGAAGGCTGGGGGGTAATCACCGCAGATGTTTTAGCCACAGAAATCATTGAAAACCCAGACTTGATTGTCATTGACGTACGCAAAGATGCTGAATTTGACGAAAGCATAATTGATGCGCCGAATGTGGTTTGGGTAACGCTGGATGACTTCATCAACTTGCAAGATCAATGGCCTGCAGACTTGGATGCCCCCATCGTGACCTACTGTAAAGCAGGACATCGATCTACTGTAGCCATGACCATTCTGATGAACTATGGTTATACAAATGTGCGCAGTCTAAAAGGTGGATTTGTCGGTTGGAAAGAAGCCGGCCTCCCTACGATTGGCCTAGGTGATAACTACAGCACAATGCTCGCCAACATGACGGGCTATAACACTGTCAAAGCAGATGGACTGCTGGTCGAGTTGGCCGAAGATGCGCCCCCCTTCCTGCTGGATGTTCGCAGCGCTGCTGAACTGGAAGAAAGTGGACATATTGAAGGTGCGACTCATATTCCGTTGAATGAACTGGCTCAGAATCTTGACCTGCTGCCCAGCTTTGATACTCCCATCGTAACTTATTGTGCTGGTGGTTGGCGCGCAACCATCGCCATGACCGCGCTGCATGGTATGGGCTGGACGGACGTCCGCGCCCTCAAAGTTACTTTTGCTGAGTGGAAAGATGCTGGCAACCCGGTTGTCGAGGGCCTACCCGAAAACATGATTCTGGATGTCGTTGAGGTAGGCGAGGGCTTGACCGCCCCGGTTGACACAGCTGTTAATGTTGCTAAGGATACCGGTTGGGGCGTCAAAACAGCTGAAGATCTGAGCATTGCCCTGGTTGAAAATCCTGATCTGATCCTGATCGATGTCCGCACTCCTGGCGAATTGACAGAAAAAGGCGTCATCGCAGTCGAGGGCCAGGAATTGCTGGCCATCCCGATGGAAAGCTTCGTGGCCGACGCTGCCATGTGGCCTGCTGACAAAAATGCCGAGATCGTCATTTACTGTGGCAGTGGACACCGCTCCACAATGGCAATGACAATCCTCCTCTCAAAAGGTTATTCCAACGTAACCAGCCTAAAAGGCGGTTTCGGTGGCTGGGCTGAAGCTGGATTGCCCGT
>JACNJN010000028.1 GCA_014382535.1 Candidatus Desulfolinea nitratireducens
AAAAACAGATTGTATGAAAGCATCATCATTTGAAACACTGCCTCATTTGCCCAAAACGATTTCAGTAATAGATGTCCAACCGCCATATCATACTTGGCTTCCTTGATGTAATTCTCAGCGTTGCCGCGCTTTTCGTATGAAATGACCACTTTTTCTGAAGGCAGTTCAGTGTTGGTCACAAAGAAGAAGTATTCGTATTCGTCGCCTTCTAAGAGAGATAATTGTGCCCTGTCCTTTTCTGGTTTCAATATGCGAGAGACTACAAACCTTCTGTCTTTGTCCCATGTGTTTAGTTTCGTAACTAGCTCAATAGTTTCCCTGCCCTCTTCACCTTTTACAAATAAAATAGATGGATCAGTTACTTGTGAAGCCAGTGTTGAATATTCTTTCCCCTTGATCAAATACGAGCAATCCAGTAATTCTATCGTTGCAATAATGTCATCATCAAAATAACCACTGTCCATTCGGAACAGGATCTCTAAATCTTCCGTTTTGATATTGGCAACGATTTCTTTGATCATTTCAGCTGCGCCATTGGCTGTATAGGTATTGCCGCTTCTCACAAAACCAGTGATGTATGCCTTAAGTTCGTCACAGAAAGCAAACTGGATGTTGTAGCAAAGGTTGCCCAGTTTTTTTGGATTATAGCCCTTCGCTGCACCTTCTTGATGGCCTTCTACGCTGATAACACTGCTGTCAATATCGATTGTGATCGATGTTAGCTTACTTTTACAAAGTAGCTTTTTGAAGACTTTGAAATTGATTTCTCTGAACATTTGTGTTGTTTTATAGGTGAAGTTGCCTAAAAATCTGGATACCGTTTCAGGTTCCTTCACTGAAATATCAAACTCGTTAACCAGTGGATCCCCTTGCAGGAGTTTGAGCCGTTCCAATTTATCAATTCCAATAAAATGGCCGCAGAGCATTGTTTTTACATGATTCATCTTGATTTTGTTGGTTGATTCATTATCAAAAACCAGATCGGCGTCAATCAGTTCAAAAATACCATTGGTCTTTGCATTTTCGAGCAAAAGAAATAGGCCTGCATTTGATGTCAGATTCTTGGCTGCAAAATCAATTTTATTGATCATAATTAAGTCCCTTTTCGCTGTTGCTATTTTATTTACTTCAATTTTAACATGCGAGGAGCGTAAAAGTCAGCTGATCCAATCGCTTTTTCTTTCACCCATTGGGTGAAAACCAAACTTGACGAAACCTTTGAGTTTTCAGGCTGAATAGGTTGTTTTTGTGGGTTTTTTGATTAATTGACGTAGAATGCGGGGAATATATAAGATTCACAAAAGGACAGGCGAGCGTCTGTCCTTTTCATTTTTAATATGCCTTTTGCTACTTGACCCGCGACCCTTCCCGTTCTACAATTTATACATAAATGTCTGACAAATTGACATTTTCTTCTATTAACCCAAATCACCCTATTTTACGGAGATTCTGATGACCGATTTTCTTTTCCGCGGCTCATTGGCCGACCTCGACCCGGACGTTCACCAACTGACCGAGATCGAAGCCGAACGCCAGGTCCGCAAGCTGATCATGATCGCTTCTGAAAGCCAGGCCCCACTTGCTGTGCGCGAGGCCCTGGGATCCTCTTTCCATAATGTATACGCGGAAGGCTATCCCGACGAGGATACGCGCCAGATGACTGAGGGTGAAATTTTTGATTACCCAGCACGCCTGGGACATTACCGCCGTTATTCTGACCCGCGCTATTATAAGGGTGTCGAATATGCCGATACGATCGAGGCCCTTGCCCGACGACGGGCCGCCGAGGTTTTCGCCGCAAACGGGGTCACTGCCGACGAGATCTTCGTCAACGTGCAGGCGCTTTCAGGTGGCCCCGCCAATAACGCTGTTTACCATGCGCTGGTCAAACCCGGCGATACCGTGATGGGCATGGATCTGCTGCATGGCGGGCATCTCTCGCATGGTTCACATGTCAATCGCTCCGGGAAATACTACAATATCATCAGTTACGGGATCGATGCTGAGACCGAGAAGATCGACTACGATGTCGTCCGTGAATTGGCGCTTGAGCATAAACCAAAGATGATCATCGCTGGTTTCTCCTCCTATTCATGGGTGCCTGACTGGAAGAAATTCCGTGCGATCGCGGATGAGGTCGGCGCTTATCTGCTGACCGACATTTCCCATATCGGTGGCCTGACAGCGGCCGGGGTTGTCCCTTCACCGATCGGTATCGCGGATGTGGTGATGACGACCACGCATAAATCCCTGCATGGCCCTCGTGGCGCAATCCTGATGACCACCAGCCCAAAAATCTCGAGCGCCATCGACCGGGCCGTTTTCCCCGGCGAGCAGGGCGGACCCCATATCAATGTTTTTGCGGGACTTGCCACGGCTTTCAAAGTTGCCAAAACAGAGCAATATAAAAAACTCCAGCAATTGACGATCGACAACGCCATAGCGATGGTGGATCAATTCCAGAAACGCGGATTGAAGGTGCCTTTTGGTGGCACAGATTGCCATCTGATCAATCTTGATTGCACCACCATCAAAGGACCCGATGGGGCAACGCTGAGCGGTGATATGGCCTCCCGTATTCTTGATATTGCCGGATTGGTCGTCAACCGGAATACCATTCCCGGTGATACATCGGCGCTGGCACCCTCCGGGATTCGTCTCGGTACGCCCTGGATCACGCAGCGTGGTTTTGATGAGGCCAAATCCCGGGAATTGGCTGATGTCATCGCCGATGTACTGCTCGGCTGCCAACCCTATTTCATGGATGTGCCCAAGAAGCGCAAACCGCAACGCCGCGCGAATATCGATTTTGAATTGTTAAATGATGCCAAACTGCGCATCCGCAAATTGGCCCTTGCAGCAGGGATGGATTTTGAGCCGATCGACAGTGGCTATCCCCACTTTTATTATATTGATGATAAGGCCAAGGCCAAAGATGGCTGGGCTGTATATGACCTGAAAGGCAGACAGGTCCGGCAGGCACTGGATTATGCCCTCGGTGCTGATTTTTCCTCCCTGCGTAATAAAAAGAGTGCGCCGACCATCCTCCACACCCCGAATGGGATCGTAAAGGGAACCCTGACCCGGGTCACGAGCGAATCGTACCGTCTGAGCGTCCCGGAAGAAGAGGCCACCCTTGTTGCCACCTGGCTGCGGGATCTCTCGGATGGCTATGTCTCCCTGAATATCAGCAAAGACGGAAATTTCACCCCCAGCCGTGTGCCCGGGCCCTTCGTTGTGGCCGAATCGGATGCCAAGCCTGTAAAATGGAAGAAAGGCAGCAAAGAGATCGACAAGCCCTTCTTCCTCGGCATTAACCAGCTTGATGCAAAAACCCGCGAGGCGCTTCCCGATTTCAAATGGGAGGAACCCGCTGATCCGCCCCTCCAGCGCACCCCGATTTACGATGCACATAAGGAGCTGGGCGGCAAATTGATCCCCTTTGCAGGCTGGGAAATGCCGGTCTGGTATTCGAGCGTGGTGGAAGAGCATCATGCCACCCGTCAGGCTGCCGGTCTTTTCGACGTGGCCCATATGGGTGTTTACGATGTCCGCGGCGAAGATGCGGCCTCCTTCCTGGATACGGTCTGCGCCAACGATGTCGGCGGGCTTGCTCCCGGCAATTCGCTCTATTCTCATTTCCTGACCCCTGATGCCGAAGTGATCGACGATACCCTGATCTACAGACGCGGCTGGGATGATTATCTCGTGGTGGTGAATGCCTCCAATGATGATAAGGATTGCACCTGGCTGGAATCTGTCCGGGATGGGAAGGTCAAGATCGATAATGCCTATCCCTGGGTGCGGACCTTTGGGTATAACGCCGAGATCCGCAACCTGCGCGATCCCAAAGCTGGTTCCGCCATGCGGGTGGATATTGCCCTTCAGGGCCCCCGCTCGCGCGAGATCCTGCTCGCGATGGGCGTCGATGACGATACCCGCGCGAATATCATGAATCTCAAACGGACACAGCTCTGCGACGCAGTCGTCGGTCCTTCGACCCCCTCACGGGGACAGGCAGGCTCAGGAGAGCCATTCGACCTGATCGTCTCCCGCACCGGCTATACCGGCGAAGCAATGGCTTTTGAACTCTTCGTACATCCCGACCGTGCGGCTGAATTCTGGAACGCTGTCCTGAAAGCTGGCGCGCCATTCGGCGTCAAACCGATCGGTTTGGGCGCCCGCGATAGCCTGCGGACCGAATTTGGTCTGCCGCTTTACGGTCACGAAATGGGACTTGGTTCTGGTCAACTGGGCCAGCCCGATCTGGGCGTCGCCGAAGGCGGATTTGGCTCCTACGTCAAGACCTATAAACCCTATTTCATCGGACGCGAGGCCTATCTCGCCAATGAGAAAGAACGAAAGGGCGTTGTGGCGAGATTCACCTTCACCGAGAAGGGTGTTCGGATGGCCCATAACGGCGATCCCGTCCTGGATAAACGTGGCAAGGTCATCGGTTGGGTGACCTCCTGCGCCGTCGATGCGCAGGGCTACTTAACCGGCCAGGCCTATCTGCCGCTCAAATTTGCGGAGAAGGATACCCCGATCTTTATTTACCAGAGCGCGCCAAAGAAGGCCAGCCCGATTCCCGCCGAGATGAAAACCGGTGATAAGGCCACCCTTCCGAACGCGGCGGTGGTGGTTTCTAGATTTGCTAAACTATAAAACTGAATTTACCTTGAAGGGCACTTGTGCAAGCGGAGCGAAGCAATCTCCTCGAACATAAGACTGTTTCGGCGCAAAAGAAGCGCCTCGCAGAATCATAGAATAGAGAAGGCGGCAGCAAGGGGCTGCCGCCTTTTTTGGTTGGGTTCATGCTATAATTTTTCCGCGAGGTTAATATGAAAAAAGAAAAAATCTCCGTCCCTAAAGAAAAAATTATAGCATTTTGCCAACGTTGGGAAATCGTAGAGTTCTCCCTCTTTGGCTCTATTTTGCGTGATGATTTCAACGCGCAAAGTGACATAGATGTTTTGGTCGTCTTTGCAAAAAAAGCAGAAATCGGACTCTTTGAGATTGCCCAAATGCAAATCGAGTTAGAAGATATTTATGGACGCCCAGTTGACGTGGTTGAAAAAGACAGCTTGCGTAATCCTTATAGACGTGAAGAAATTCTGAAAACAGCACAGGTGCTTTATGCCGATTGAAAAGCAAAATTTAACGTATCTCTGGGATATGCGTGAAGCTGCTCGTGAGATTACAGAATTTATGAAAGGTATCTCTCACGCAAAATTTGAGAAAAACAAGCAACTACGCTATGCGATAGAACGGCAATTGACGGTCATTGGCGAAGCGGCAAATCATATTTCTGGAGAATTTCAGGAATCCCACGCTGATATTCCGTGGGCACAAATTATCGGCCAACGAAATGTCTTGGCGCATGATTACGGGACAATTATGACTGATCGGGTTTGGCATGCTGCAACAGTTAGCGTGCCAGAACTTTTGAAGGCTCTGGAGAAATTACTTCCTGATGATTAATAACTCTGCCGAATGCGGCGGTGGTGGTTTCTAGATTTGCTAAACTATAAAACTGAATTTACCCTGAAGGGCACTTGTGCGAGCGGAGCGAAGCAATCTCCTCGAACATAAGACTGCTTCGGCGCAAAAGAAGCGCCTCGCAGAATCAAATAAAAGAGAAGGCGGCAGCAGGGGGCTGCCGTCTAATTAATAGGATATGCATGTTAGTGTATTACAAAAGCACTCTGCTAAAATTATTCAGCTTGGTAAATATAATTAAAGACGATCCCTTTAAGCATGCTAACGAATTCTTAGAAATACAAGAAATATTAATAAAAAGAATATCCTATGTAGAACGACAAATTAGGCAAAACCGTAAAAGAATTAAAGAGTTAAAAGCCATCTTGGGCTCACCGGAAATTTGCCTAATTAAGAGTAAAGTTCGAGAGACAAAAATAAATATTGAAATTTTTCAAAGTCAGATTAAAAGCTATCAAGATATATTGATAATCTTTCGTTGGGTAGGAGATGCTCTTGCATTTTCACTCATTGATCGATGGAGCCTAAAGCCACTTGGTTTGAAAAAAGAATCTCCTGGTTTTATTTCTGGAAAAAAAGGGGCGAAACGCGAAAGGAAAATATTTAGAGCAATTCAAAAGAGACCAGATACATTGGCTCTTCTTAACGATCTAAGCAATTGTATGCGGCATGGCGATATTACTGTGTTTCATAACGCTATTCCTAGCACCGCCCCTCCTCTTATATTTGAAATAAAATCTCAAAAACGAGGTAATAAGAGAGAATTAAGACAAGCTGAAAAGATACAAAAAATATTAAATTATCTTGATAGGGATTACACGGATACACTATACGGATTAGATACCCCATTTACAAGACTTGCAACTACAACAAAAGGTGTTTTTTTTGTTGATGAAGTAAATGCTGTTCTTCAGAGTGGTCGAGTGCAGGGGAAATGCTATAGGGAAATAGAAAAAGGACTATATTATTTTTCTATTTCTAATCCTACTATTGAGAAAGTACGGGGGCTTATTGAGAAAATCGCAAAGCATTGCGTTGGGGAATTTATTGTGGGACAAGTCAACAAATACGTTTATAAGGATTTAGTATACTTTCCCCCCACATTATCAATTGTTGATCCTGAAACTTTATATCTCTTTTGTACAGGAGAGTTGATTCTTGGTGTTGTGTTAGATACTGGCGTAGTACAGAAAAAAATTGAATCTATGGGTTTTGGTGTTGAATTTTTACATGAAAAAGAAGAACCTTATCTTTTTATCGAAAAACCACAGCCTCCTCATAATCCTCCTGCCAAAATAGGTATAGGGAAACACCTTTTCAATAGGATTTTTGCCGAATTTATGAGTATGGATTGGCTGATTACAGAAACCATAGAAACTTTGAACGGTAAAATATCTGAGTTTCGTAACCTGCCCCCTAGTAAATTTGAACATATTGAATAATGGAGAAGAAAGCAATCCAATTTAACGACAATATCTACAAGGACCTCGCCGAGATGATCGAAATCTGGCACCATGAGCATCCCGATGACCAGACTGAAGTCCCCGTAGCGGATTAGCCCTACAGATTTTTACGAAAACAGATGGTTGGGCAATCGTCCAACTGTCTGTTTTTAAAATACTTGGTGGCTTATTGAATTTCCTTACTGAAACTTTTTTGTTTCTTATTGAAACTTTTTTGTTTCTTACTGAAACTTTTTGGTTTCTTACTGAAACTTTTTAGTTTCTCTACTGAAACATTCTGGTCTCACTACTGAAACTGTCGAGAACCAACCTGGAAGGCCAGCGTTTGGCAGGTGATAGAATCAAAAAAGGCCTTCCAGGATCACCCAAGTCTTGGAAGGCTTTTCCTTTTTTGGAGCATCGCACGGGGATTAATCCCCTGCTCAATTCATGGAAGCCCTGCCGGGCTAGAACCCAGTCCAACGGACTTTCATGCACTGAGCAGGTGGCTTTAGCCCCGCTCAATCCCTTAGCAAGACCTATCACGATCTTGGTGGTAAACCCTCTTAGGATATCCTTAGAAACTTATCTAAACATCTTTCAAAACATGCCTATACATCTTTGGAAACATATCTATACATCTTTTCAAACGCCTCTAGGCTCGTTTCAACCCCTTCCAGATATCCAATAGACCTCTTGCATAAGTGCTCCCGGCGGCGTCCCCGCCGCCGAGGACGGCGGCTAGAGCAGTGTCAAAAAGGGACTTTTTCAATAAGCCACCGTGGATTTCCCAAAATCCACGGTGGCTTATTGAAATTCCTTGGTGGCTTATTGAATTTCCTTACTGAAACTTTTTTGTTTCTTACTGAAACTTTTTAGTCACTCTACTGAAACCTTTTGATTTCTTACTGAAACTTTCTGGTCTAAAGAAAGGCATTCAATATCAGGCGATCTCCAGCGCATCTGTCAGCCAGGTGGTCACTTCCGCAGGAGTTGGAATGCGTCCAGCGCAGACAACAGTCTCGTTGATAACCAGTCCCGGCGTGGAGAGCAGATTGTATTCCATGATATCGTTGTAATCGGTCACTTTAATGACTTCCGCATCCAATGCCATTTCAGTAACCACCTTGCGGGTTATTTGCTCAACGCGTTTGCAATTTGCGCATCCTGAGCCAAGAACTTTGATTGTGAGCATAGGTTTCTCCATAATTAATTAGTGTACATTTTATGCAGCTAAAGCGGTCTTTTCGCTCTTGCGATTGACCAGCCACATGATCCCAGATAAAGCGATCAGAAAAACTGCCAGATAGAGTGCAACAAAACCAAGACCCGTTCCGTCCACCCAAAGCCCATAAAGGAGTCCAGCAAGCGTGCTGAAGAGTGCTACCCAGCCCACGTAAGTCCAGGCTTTGGTCTTCCCGATAATGGCAGCCGTGATCAGGATACTTTGCAGGCTGAGTTCGGGGTCTGAGATCAGGTAAGCCAACAAGGGGCCGCGATGCATACCCAGTGCGAGGAACATTTGCGCAATCGGCACTTCGACCAGCGTGGGGAAATACATGAATACGCCGAAGACTACGCCGATAAAATTTCCCAAGACCGTGTTTTGCCCGGCAACAGCCTGGATCCACTCGGGTTTGATCAATTCACGGATGATGCCAACGGCAAAAACACCTGCGATCAAGAGCGGGAAAATCTGCTTGACGAACTTCCATGACTCCCACAGGAAATCGCGTGTTTCTGCTTCAGTCAATTGGGTTTTAATCATCCAACCCAGTATGACAACAGATAGTAGTACCCCGAAAAACTTGCCCGTCAGGAGCAAAGTCAACCCATCACTGTGTGGAGCCATGCCAAGGGCAGCGATGAGCAAGGTTAGACCGACCAATCCGGTGGAAATCCAGGTCCAGATATTGAAACCTTCATGGATATGGTCAACGCCTTTCCAGGATGTCAATCCGATCAGGATCAACATCCCGATCAGGGTGGCGCCCTGGGCTGTCACCCCCTCTTCTCCCCGGGACGGATCGAAGGGGACCAAACGGGATAGAAAATCCTGGAAGGTGTCGATACCCTGGACAGGCAGGGAAATCTCCGCAAAGGTCTGCTTGAGAAAGTTGATCTGAAAGGTGCCAGTGATGAGCAGGGTGACCAAAACCAATAAGAATATGATCGCTGTGGGACGCATGGCAGCCTGCCCGGCGAACAATGCATCGGTAGCCTTGTCATGCTCGGCGTCTTCCTTGCGGAAAATAAGTGCCATGATAATGCCCACACCAACCCCAAAGGTCAGGGAGAGCAATAAACGGGCGATAGCCAGGTCCATGCCAAGGACGGTGCCGGTATACGATAAGGCCAGGATATTGACCGCAGGCGCGACAAAGAGGAAGGTGATCGCAGGTCCAAGACCAGCACCTTTTTTGTAGATACCTGCGAAAAGCGGAATGACTGTACAGGAGCAGACTGCCAGCAGGAAACCCGCTGCGGCAGCTGCGGGGTATGAAATGAACTTGGGGGTGTTCCGCCCCAGATAACGGGTGACTGTTTCTTTTGGGATCAGGGCTGTCATCGCTCCGGCGATGTAAAAAGCCGGCAGCAGGCACAAAAGTACATGTGCTGCCAAATATGCAGCCAGGTTGCCGAGACCGCTGTTGATGAGTTGCAGGGAATATCCTACTATATCCATAAAATCCTCTTACTCTTTTCCTCTATCCGATGAATTCCTGGAGGTGATATTTTCTTCCATCTTGCATTTTGGGCATTTGCAGTTGGAAGGATTTTGAATGGCAAGTGTATCGTCTTGTACGCCGGCAATCTCACCCGCTTTCTGGATAATCCCCACTATTTCGGGGTTTAGAAGTTGGTAATAAACATATTTACCTTCACGCCGCGAATTGATGATTTTTTGCTTTCGCAGAATCATTAATTGTTGTGAAATATAAGCCTGCCGCAACTCCAGTAAGGACTCGAGATGGCATACGCAGGCCTCTCCTGTGCCGATGGCGAGCAATATCTGCACGCGCACAGGATTACCTATGGTTGTTAGCAGGTTGCTAATTTGTGTGTAGAGTGTTATTGGTTGTTTCATATTCGAACTCTCGAATATATTCTACGACATATTCAGAAAATGGAATATGACAGATGTAATAACTTTAGGATGTCAAAGAGAAAGAAATAAGATTGGGAAGATTGTATTCATTGGGGAAGCCGTTAAGATAAAGCCATCAATAGCAAGACCCATAACGATTTTGCCGCACAGGCCCGCATCCGAGTGGGGTATGGGAAGGTGACTGTCATCTCAAAGATGACAGTCACCTTTTTTGAAAGGATCAAAAAAACCTACCGAGGGGGAAGTCTCGGAAGGTTTTTGCTTTTTCTTGAGAAAGCCAGTAAGATAAAGTCCCTGCTAAAAAAGGAGAAGCTCATGCCCAAAATCGAATTCAACGGCAAGACCTATCATGATATCGCCGAAATGCCCGCCACTGAGCGGCAGGCCTACGAGCAGTTGATGGCGGCCTTCAAGGATGAAAATCAGGACGGCATCCCCGATATCTTTCAGGGGGATGTGGTCAGCAATATCATCAAAGCCGCTTCCACCAATGTCCTTGTGGACGGGAAGCATGTCAGTGGATTGAGTCAGATGACTCAAGAGCAGCGCATCAATTTGGAGAAAGGCATGTCCATGCTCAAGAAGCTGGGGGTCATCTCGGAGATGCCCGATTTTGAGAGCAGATTGCACCCCTCCCATCCGGAGGCAAGGCCTGTTTGGGATGAGACCGAGCTCCGAAAATCGAAACCGCTCTCCCAGCAAAAATCTGCGATCCAGATGGGTGGAGGCGGTTCCCGTTTGATCCTTATCGCTATTGCCCTGGTCAGCTTGCTTGTTTGCGGGACGGGTGCATTTTTCTTTTTTCTTTCAGGATAGAGGGGTACTATGAGCAAGCAGATATTGGTTTTGAAAAGCAGCCCGCGTGAAAATGGAAATAGCAATGCATTGGCCGATCAATTGGTGGGCGGAGCCAAAGAAATGGGCGCCGATGTTGAGTGCCTGTCGATCCATGATATGAACATCCAGCCCTGCGATGCCTGTGATGTCTGTCAGGAGACCGGTGTATGCATCGTCAAGGATGATATGCAGAAGGTCTATCCATTGCTGGAGAAAGCGGATGCGATTGTCCTTGCCAGCCCGATCTATTATTTCACGATCAATGCCCAGGCCAAGGCGGTAATTGACCGTTTATATGCCCTCGAAACGGAGCAGGGCAATAGTCTGGGCGGCAAGGAGATCGGCATCATCCTGACCTATGGTGATACAGATTTGCATAATTCCGGCGGGATCAACGCGATCCGCACCCTCGAGGATACCTTCCGCTATATTGGGGCGAAGATCGTTGGAATCGTCCATGGCACAGCAGATGGGGTCGGGGATGCGGAGAAAGATCCTGAACTGATGAAGCGCGCCTTCAATTTGGGGCAAAAACTGGCCGAAGCTTAATCTTGCTGGATTAATTGTAAAAGGACGCCCGTCAGCATGTTGAAATTTAATGATCCCACCACAGAAATTATCAGACAGCGCTTTTCATGCCGGGACTACAGCCGGGAACCGGTCAAGGCCTGGAAACGGGAGCAACTTCAGGCCTATATCGAGGCGTTGCCACCCGGGCCCTTCGGAACGCGTCCGCGCTTTGACTTGCTGGCCGCCACTGAAATGGATAGTAAATCCCTGCGTGGGCTGGGGACCTATGGCTTCATCAAAAATCCGTCTGCCTTTATCGTGGGCGCGATGAGCCCGGCAGAATATGATCTTGAAGACTTCGGGTACCTGATGGAATCCATCATCCTGGTTGCCACCAGCCTCGATCTGGGGACTTGTTGGCTGGGCGGCACATTTACCAAAAGCAGATTTGCCAAAAAAATAAATTTATCTACCAATGAGACCATGCCAGCAGTAACTTCGTTGGGTGAATATATCGTCTCCGGACAAGAACGTCAGGGAGTGGCCAGCCGAACCGCAGGCTCTGATCGGCGTCTGCCCTGGGAAAGGCTCTTCGCCAACATCAATCTGGAAATGCCCTTATCGCAAAGCGAAGCTGCAGAATATGCCACCGCGCTGGAAATGGTGCGCGTGGGACCTTCAGCTTCCAACAAGCAGCCCTGGCGGATCCTCAAGCATAATCAGTTCTGGCGCTTCTATTTGCAGCGTACGCCCGGTTATCGCAGGGACCTGATCAAGCGGATTCTTGATCTGTGTGACCTGCAGCGCCTGGATATGGGCATTGCCATGTGTCACTTTGAGTTGACGGCGAAAGAGTTGGGCCTGGGAGGAAAATGGGTCATGGAGGATGAATTCGACAAAACTCCCGATGAGCTGACCGAATATATTGTCAGTTGGGAAAACCTGAATTAAGTAAAAATGAAATTCTGGCATAAGAACCTATCCTGAAATTCTTTTGTAGTAACGGCTTCAGCCGTAAAGAGCGACTAAAGTCGCCACTACGGGATATTTTTAGGATGGATATCAAATTGAAAAGAGAGAAATATGGCATATTTTTATCTGGCCCTGGCAATCGCAGCAGAAATGGTAGCAACGGGCGCATTAAAGGCCTCAGAAGAATTTACTAAACTGATTCCCAGCATGATTGTTGTCATTGGATATGGGGTGGCTTTTTATTTTATGACTCTGGTGCTACGAACGATACCAATCGGGATCACATACGCAATCTGGTCTGGCATCGGCATTGTTTTGATCGCTATTCTTGGGGCAATTTTTTATAAGGAAATCCCGGATTTACCTGCCATTATCGGGATGGGGTTGATCGTAGCTGGTGTGATTGTGATCCATCTTTTCTCAAAGACGATCAGTCACTAATAATCTGGTATCCAGAAAAGAAAGGTATCTCCAAATGACCAACCTTATTCCTGTGATCATCCTTGCCGGGATCGGCGGTATTGCCATAACTTTACAGGCTCAATTTATGGGCATGATGGATAAGAGTATTGGCACCCTCGAAAGCGTCTTTATTACCTATGGGACTGGCGGCTTATTGATCGGTCTTGCGATGCTCCTTAGCCGGGATGGAAATCTCTCAGCCTGGAGGAGTGTCCCCTGGTACGCCTTAACTGCTGGCGTGCTCGGCCTGATCATCGTTGGCACAATCGGATACAGCACTCCCCGCCTGGGGTTGGTTACCACCCTGACGATCCTGATTGCTTCGCAGTTCATTGTCGGCGCATTACTGGATCAATTTGGGATACTTGGCGCAGAGTTACGTCCGCTCAGCCTGACCCGGTTGGCCGGGATCGGTGTGTTGCTTTTCGGGGTTTGGTTAATTATTCGCTGAGCGAATGCTTGCATTTTCTGTTTGGGTGCGATCCTGCTGGAAATCTTTCTGCTCAATACTTTACGCTGCTCATATCATCCCCAACAAAGTCCGGCAGGGTGGTATGCCCGTGATTCTGACGTACAGCCTGGATCTCCCCAATATGATACCAATAATGGAAGATGATCCGTAAGAGCAATGTGCCAATATCTTCCTGCCACTCTTTATCTCTCCAGGCGTATTTTTGATCCAAATCAGCTGCAGTGATCGTATCCAGGTATTCATCCGTTGCCGCGATGATCTGCTGCCAGGTTTCCAGGATTTCATCCCAGGGGGGTGTGCTGGCAGGTTTACCGTATCCAACCAGATTATTTAGATCTGGCGCAATATTTTTCCCCTGTGCCAATTTAATCCAATAACCGTGCTCCTGATTCGCCAGATGTCCCACCATCCAGCTGATGGAATTCATCGGCATAAAGCGGTGTTCAGCCTCCTCAGTGGTCAACCCTTCCAGACCCCGCATCAACTCGCTGCGGGCAAAACGTAATTGTGTGACCAGTGGATGTGTCATCGTATCTCCTATTCACCTCTCTTAAAAAAGCGACGTACGTCGCTGCTACTCTTGATTACCGCTATAGTTCGTTAATTTTATCTTGGTAAAACGTCCCGCAGGTTCTCATTTTTCAGGTCCTTGAGCAACATGAACCTGCGGGACGATCATAACCAATATTCAACCGCCTATTTCTACAAAGATGTTATTGCTGATCGCTGGCCCAACCACAAATTCACGGTCGTCAACTTTGATACTTATATTTCCGTCGAAGGGAGAGTGGGCGCTGATCGATAGATCTGCACCGGGAATAAGCCCGAGCTCATCCAGGTGACGCAATAAAGCGGGATCAATGGCATTCACGCGGATGATGGTCGCATCCTGTGGTGGGCGCAGTGATGAAAGCGGTGTGCTGTCATCGTCGGGCATTTGCAGATCGGCACCCGGGATAAGTTCTCCATGTGGGTCACGAGTGGGATGTCCGAGAGCGGCTGCCATTCGGGTTTCGAAGTCTTCCGAGATGACATGTTCGAGACGACAGGCCTCCTCGTGGACTTCGTCCCAGGAAAATCCCAGCGTCTGCACCAACCAGGTTTCCAGCAGGCGATGATGGCGGATAATTTCCAGTGCGGCGCGTTGACCTTCTTTGGTAAGCGTTGCCCCCTGGTGTTTGCGGTAGTCAACCAAAGGAGGGGTTGCAGAAGCTAATTTCTGCACCATACCGGTGACCGAGGCCGGTGCGATCCCCAGCCGGGTTGCCAGGTCGTTGGTGCTGGCAGAGGCACCCTGCTCGGTCAGTTCGTAGATATTTTTCAGATAATCCTGCGTGGATTGAGAAATGCCTTTGGTCATTGTTTTCATTACTTAATCAGCAATCCAGTCACCCAGAGTAGCATCATCCCCGTCAGTACTCCTGAGAAAACGGTCATCGGCATCGGTTGCTTATCCGTATCCTTCTGAATTAATTTGGCAATTTCATAGACAACTTCGAAAATGGCTCCTGTGCCAACAGCCAGGAATAATGTTGCCAGTGTTGGAGAAGGTGAAAAACCGCCAATCCATGCACCCAAAATAGCTGGCGCCCCGCCGATCAATCCCAACCATATCAGTGAGCGGATGTCAGGTCTGTCGCGCAGGACGGGGGCAATGATGCCCAATCCCTCGGTGATATTCTGGATGATAAAACCCACCACCAAAAATGTGCCCAAAGCGATCTCTCCAATATTATAGGCCGCTCCGATGGCGAGTCCTTCGCCAAGGTTATGGATACCGATCCCGATTGCGATCATATAGGCCAGAGAGAGACGTTTTTCGGATTCGTTACGTCCGGTGCGACTTTCTTTTTTGGAGATAGCATCCAGGAGCAGGAAGGTTGCCACCGCGCCGATGCCGACCAGGCCAGTCCCCTGAAATGAACCGGGTGCATGCGCCGCATTTTCCAAGGCTTCAATCAGCGTATCCAGGCCCAGAAAGATCAGCAACCCGGCAGTGATGGCCATTAAAAATATCATCCAGCGTCGGCTAAGCAGGCGCAGAGCCGGGAACCAGAAGATGCCCAGGAAAACCGGAATGACGCCAACGTACAAGCCGATCAGCGCAAAGCTCCAGAAAGTGCTGCTGCTTGGTTTGGGTGTACTGAATGCGACCGGGATCTCTACATCAAAGGCAACTGCGTTGGATGTGAAAAGGGTGATGCCATAGGCCTCGCCATATACCCAGGGATACTCAAGGTGGATCGTGCCTTGGCCGAGACGTGGAATTGTATTGCTGGGAGAAACGCTAAAGGGCCAGACGGCGTCATTGATGATGAGGGTCGAGATATTGAGCGCTTCCGGCCCGGCATTGCGGACGTAGATTTCGATCTCGGATGGGCTGAGGGTGTAACGTTCAATATTCAGGTCTTCAACCGGTGCTGCGGATTTAAGATCCAGCCCGCCACCGGTGCTAAGAAATAGGAAGATCACTCCGGCCAAAAGAATGATCGGAAGCAGTAGCAGGCCAAAGGTTCGGATGGTGAATCGGTTTGTTTTTTCTTCAGTCATATCACACCTTTAAGGGATAACTTCGAACATGCCGGTCCAGCCCAATTCTGCAAATTCGGTATTGTGGGCATGGAACATGTACATGCCGGGGAATTTATAGCTGAACTCAATAATCCCGCGCTGGGCCTGGGTTTGCATGATGGTGTCGGTAAATTCAGCGGGCGTCAGGCTTGTTCCCGTGGGGTAGTAGTTGAAAAAATTGGCATGTAAGTGGAAGGAGTTGATCAGGTCGAACTCCAGAATATTGACCAGGTAAATGCGCACGGTTTCGTTCACCTTGATCTGGATGGGATTTATTTGATAATGGAAAGGAATCCCATTGACGGCATAAAAGTCGTTTGTATTGTCAAAGTCAATGTCGAAGCCATGCATGACCATGATCATTTCTTGGTCAACCGGGGGGCGGCCACCTTTTGGGTCGACAATAAAAGCGCCATAGAGACCTTTGGCAACATGCCGGGCCAGCGGGAAAACATGGCAGTGATAGAGATGGATACCGAAGGGATCGGCGTCAAATTCGTAGACGAATGATCCCCCCGGCGCAACGGACCCGCCCGGGCCTGTTCCCGGGACCCCATCCATTTCTACAGGATGGACGCCGTGGAAGTGCATGGAGTGTGGATGATCACTGCCGTTGATGAAGTTGATCCGGATCCGGTCTCCTTCGGTGCAGCGGATGGTTGGGCCGGGGATGCGCCCGTTATATGTCCAGGCTGGGAATTCGATCCCGGGCACGACTTCAATATTTTGATTGGCCGCGAGAATTTCATATTCACGCAGGGTTTGGCCGTTCGGGAGAGTGGACACCACGCCGTAGTCAAAATCGCTTAGCAGGTCGGTTGGATTAAAACGATTTGCTTTGTGATCGACTTCGCCGACAACGCCCGGGCCAAAGTCGTCGCTATGCGGTATCTGCGGCATAGGTGTTTTGGTGGATGCTGATACATTTTTGGATTTGATTGATCCCATGCCAGCTGCACCGGCAAGGGCCACGCCGCCTAATTTGAGAAAATCTCTTCTTGATAATTTGGAATTCATCTTACTCCTTGCTGCTAAAATAATATTTAGGTATGCCTAAATATTCTAACATAAGATGTATTATGTTACAATCAGGTAAAATTAGTCCGGTTTAGTCCAAGAACTGATACCCTGTCCACAAACGCCATCTTTTTCCCTGACAGATGGCGTTTTCCATTTAGGAGAAAATAAAAAATGAAAATAACCAAAAATACAAAGGTCGCAGATATTCTCAAGGAATATGGTGATATCGCCGATGTGATGGAAGTCTTTGGGATCAAAAGAGTCGGTCGTTACTCCATCCGCGCGCTGGCTGCCAAAGCGGTCACAGTCGAATGGGCGGCACGGATCCACCGCGTACCCTTGGATGAATTTCTTGAAATTCTGGAGAAGGCTGTCTCATCCACAAAAGAAAAAACCCAGCCCAATCAAGCAGCAAAGAAGGGATAATAGAATATGACTGGAAACAACGTAAAAAGAATATCCTGGGACAAGAGCGTGGTAACCTTGTCCCTTCTGCTGTTCCTTTTTGCGCTTCCCCACACCCTGGAAGATTTTGCGACGGGTGAACCTGCCAAAGCGGGAGTGCCGGTATTTGTTCTGGCCTATGTGATTGCGGGGATCTTTGCTTTACAGGGATTGGGCTTGTTCTGGCTTGGCCGCCAGTTACGCCGAGGGTTTGTCATCCATATCTTTTTGGGTTTATTCTGGCCGATTGCCGCAGGCGCAGCCCAACTCCCGACGATTCTCTCAGAAAACCCTTATCGCTCAGGTTTTATTTCCGTGTTTTTTGTGGGTGGCATGATCGTGATTGGGGTACTTCTCTTCCTTATGTCAATATTGGCACTACGAGCAGATCGCTCCCAGTAGCTTTATGGATGAAACACAGGAGTAAAATATGTCAAAAAAACTGATATTGCTCATCGTTCTGACTGTTATATTTTTGGCAAGTTGCGGGGGCAATCTTGATTCCCCACCGCTTGTCTATCTGGTGGCAGATGGTGATCTGGTGGACGGTTTTCAGAGTTCCTATTGCTGGGATCAAGGCGTCGGGGCTACGATTTGCGTGGATACAATTGAACCCTATTTTGATGAGACAACCCACCTGCCCGCAAACGCTCCGATCCGTTTTCAATTTGATACCCCTCTCCCCAACGAAGTCAAGATTTCGATCAGTGAAGAACTCTTTGGGGAAACCATCTTTTCAGAGAGCCTGTCTCCAGCTGAGATTATCGATTGGTCTCCGGCGGTTCCTCCCGGCGAATATGTCATCGATATCCATGTCAGTTGGAAGCAGGGCGCGGTCGCGTACTGGTTCAGCATCGTGATTGAGTAAGTTTCAATAAGATGAGTGGCTTTATTCCACCCTTATTACCACGTCATTGCAAGGCAGTTCTATCGCCGAAGCAATCTCCTTCTTGAGGAGGGGAGATTGCTTTGCAAAAGCAGCTCGCAATGACAGAGATAAATTTCGCAAAATCTTCAAAATTTCTATCCCCGCCGCAGGCGGACTGCATATTCCGAAAAATTGCCCCTTCGAGTAAAGATTTTTCTAAGGTATTGGACCTTGTAGCAGCCACGTGTGTTCTGTGAAGAATAAATAGGAATAAACTAAGCTTTACAATGTACTTTTTTTGAGGAGGTAGATGATGAAAGGTGCTTTGATTGGTCGGGGGCGATTAGCCGAGGTATATGCGTGGGGTGATGATCAGGCGCTTAAATTGTTTTATCAAGGCCGTTCCTCAACCTGGGTAAAGAATGAGGCCTCCCTCAGTCGCATCGCCTTTGAGACCGGGGTTAATACTCCCGCGGTGGGGGAGGTTATTGAAGTGGAAGGACGGCATGGCATTCTTTTTGAACGTGTAGATGGGATCCCAATGCTGGCTGAAATGAGCGCCAAGCCATGGATACTCATCCGCGCTGCACGCATCCTGGCAGAGGAACATGCAAGCATGCACGAAAAAACTGTCCACAATCTCCCCACACAACGGCAGCTTATGGAGCAAAGCATCTTGTCTGCCAGTGCCCTGTCACCAGCTAAACAAGAGGCCGCGATCAATGCAGTCCGGCAATTGCCAACAGGCAATAAACTTTGTCACGGTGACTTTCATCCGGATAATATTCTCATGTCGACTCGTGGAGCGGTGACGATCGATTGGACGACCGCCAATATGGGCAATCCCTTGGCAGATCTGGCCCGAAGCTCTCTAATTTTGCAACTTGGTGATCTGCCACCAGGCACCCCTGCGATGACCCGCCGGATGGTAAGCGCTGGACGCGGACTTTTTCATAAAACCTATCTGAAACATTATTTTGAACTACGCCCGGAAAACCAGGAGCAATTTGTTGCCTGGTGGACCCCCACTGTGGCTGCTCGCCTTGGCGATGGCATCCCTGAGGAAAAAGAGCAATTATTGTCACTGTTGGCTCTTTAGTTACAGGGTGTATAATGAAAAAAGTAAATCACCGGGATCAATACTTTCTCCACTTGCTTATCGGCAGTTTCCGGGCCTGGGCTAAAATTGGTGTTCCGGGCGGGAAAAAGGAGTGAAATAGTGTTAAACTTGGAGGAAATTGGATGAATAAAATCAAGCAATTTTTAGAGAAAGAACGCACCTATGCCGGTTGGCGATTTTGGCTGCTCTTTGTGATTATGACTAACGTCGGTTTCTTCCCCGGATTGGGATTAGAAAAAATACTATTTGGGGAAGTCAATGTCTATATTGCGACCGCGTTTTCGGGCATTGGGCAGGCGTGGGTATTAAGTCGCCATTTTCCAGAACGGGGTCAATGGGCCATTGCCTCAGCACTTGGCTGGTTTGTTGGCGGTTTGTTAAGTGAGCGCGTACTTGCCAGTCTTATTCCCGATATTTCCTTCATGTTGAATTTATTCCTCTTTCCAATTATTGCCGGGGGTGTGATGGGTATCCCTCTTTGGCTGGTATTACGCCGATATTTACCCCAGGTTGGCTGGTGGTGGATTTTGGTCAGCGCTATTGGGCCCATGACACAGTTCCCAGGCATGGTCATGGGTGGGGTGATTCTCTGGCTGATGGGCCAATCAAGTGATAATCAATAAAAACGATTAAATATTCTTTTCTTCAATAAAGCGAAAGAAATTTGATATGAAAAACTTCGACCCAAAATATAACGGGATCCCAAAGACCGAAATCCATGTCCATCTGGAAGGGGCCATCCGCACAGCTACGATCATTGACATCGCCAGAGAGCACGGCCTTGAGTTGCCAGCCTACGATATCGAAGGATTGGATCCGCACGTCAAGGTGTATGATCAGTGGGAAAGCCTGGATGCTGTCCTGGAGGCCTTCAATATCGCCCAAATGAGCATCGCCTCCCCGGAGGCCTTTGAGCGGATCGCCAGGGAATTCTTCGAGGATTCCGCCCTGCAGAATGTCAGGCTGCTCGAGGTGCGCTTCTCCCCGGACTGGGCCTTTAGCGGTCATAACCTGGATTGGGATGCCGCTCTGGAAGGCCTGCTGCACGCGAAAGCCAGGGCCAAATCAGCGTTTGGGATGGCAATTGGATTGATCGCGATCACCTCCCGCAGCATGGGGGTTGATTCCTGCGAGAAAACCATCGACTGGGCTATTCGTCATCGGGAACTGATCCATGGCATCGATCTGGCTGATAGTGAGGCCCAACACCCGATCAGCGAGTTTATTCGTCCAGTGCTGCGTGCCAAAGATGCGGGCTTGGGGATCACGATCCATTCAGGGGAGGATACGCCCGCGTCAGCGGTCATCGAAACGATTCAAGCCGTGAGCCCGGACCGGATCGGTCATGGTATCCATATTATTGAGGATATGAAAGCGGTCGAAATGGTGATCGAGCAGGGCATTACGCTGGAGGTCAATCCCTGGAGTAATTATCTGACCAGCGCCGTCCCGACGATTGAATCCCATCCGCTCAAGCAGCTTTTTGATCTGGGTGTGCGTGTCACGATCAATTCTGATGACCCTGAAGTCCTGGAAACCAATCTGAATAACGAGTACCGCATTGCCCATGAAGTCCTGGGGATGAGTCTGGAAGAGATCGAAACTTGTAACCGGTTTGCAGTGGAGGCATCTTTTCTTTCAGGCCCTGAGAAGAGTGGCCTCATGGCGAATTTTTTTCCTTTAAGAACTAACTAATCATTAACAGGACTTCCGCATTTTTATAGCCCTTTTCCCAATGCTCTGCGTTGGGATATTGAAAACATGCTGCAACGCAGAGCATTGCTGCGAGAAAGAAAGGTGTTTTGCGTAAATCCTAATTAATCATCTAAGCCATATACTTCTGTTCCAGGGTACCAGTTCCTGCTCAGTCGGTTCTTGCGGGGCATTTTGAGAGGGTTTCGCTTTCTGATCCGTCCCTGGACTACAGGCGGTTATTCCCAAAGCAAGTATTAGTCCTAAAAGTAATCCTTTTATCCATGGCATAAAAACTCCTGATCTACCTCTAAATTAAAGAGATAAATAATAGATTTGCTGAGAAGGGGCTTTCTTACTATTGATATTCAGATAAACAGGTTATGAGCGTCCCGCAGGTTTATGTTGCTTTAAAATCTAAATCACGGGAACCTGCGGGACGTTTTACTTAGAGAAAATTAACCAACTTAAGTGAACATCAATAAGTTCCAAATCCAGGCAGCAGTTTTCGAATAAAAACAGTATGATATGCGTTAAGAGTATAGAAAGAGCAAGAATTCTCTCGAAAGGATCTTTCGCAGTGATGATAAGCACGCAGATCAACGAAACAGCGTTGGTCAACCAAGCACAAAATGGCGATAGAAATGCTTATGGCGAATTAGTTCGCACCCATTCTCAGGGTGTACTGAATGTGGTCTATCGGATGTGCGGCAACAAGCATCTTGCAGAAGATGCTGCACAGGAGGCTTTTATTCAGGCCTGGCTAAAGCTCTCATCCTATCAGCCGCGTGCATCTTTTCGGAGCTGGCTATATCGAATTGCGGTCAATAGTGCCATCGATATGCTGCGCAAAGAAAAACGGATCCTGCCCGATGCTGTCGAAGACTACTTTTTGATGGATCCAAGCCCTGGTCCGGAATCAATGCTCGCGAGTACTGAGCGCGCAGAATTAGTGCGCAAGGCCATTGTCACATTACCGGATGCCAGCCGAGCCGTTCTGGTCTTGAGAGAATATGAAGGTCTTTCGTATCAGGAAATTGCTGAAACAATAGATATTCCAATTGGTACAGTTATGTCACGCTTGAATTACGCACGTAAGTTGTTGAAAGAAAAACTGAAAATGCATCTCTTCTCTTATGCGGAGGCTGAACATGTCTGATCATATCCTTGAACAACTTGGCCCCTACCTGGACGGCGAATTGCACGGCAAAAGTTTGCAAAAAGTGAAGTTGCATCTAACTGAATGCATAACCTGTCAGGAAGAATACACGTCACTGGAAAATCTTTCAGCAACCTTGCAGGAAGCACCATTGCCAGATTTTCCCTCACCGGAAGATTTCGCATCAGATCTGGCTTTACTTTTGCCTCGAAAACCAGCCCTCCCGATACGTGAAAAAGCGCTGGAATTTGGCTGGTGGCTGGCCCCGATCGGGCTGATTGCGATATGGATGTTTATCAGCACGACAAATCTGGTCAGTGGCGCAATAACCTTTGCCAACTCTCTTGGAGTGTTAAATGACACATCTACCTGGTTGGTATCTGGTTCAGCTCCAGAAACGTATTGGTCAGCAGCACTTGGACAATTTGGTTTCCTGAGCGGAAATAATCTGCAAATAGCTGAGATGGCAGAAGCGATCACTAGAATTACGATCCCTCAGATCGTATGGCAAGTTTCGCTTGCAACGCTCTATCTCAGTTGGATGGCGATCTGGTGGGCGCGCCACGAGCGTCAGGGACTCGGCCAAGCCCTTGAAAGCTGAAGCAAGCTCATGGTCAAGATTGAATACTAAGTATAAAAAATAAGGAGAAAATAATGGACCCCGTAAAAATTTTAAAACGTTCCTGGCATATCTTATGGAGCTATAAAGCTCTCTGGGTGTTTGGTCTGATCCTGGCACTCACCGCTGCCGGCTCATCCGGAGGTAGTGGAAATAGCGGCAGTAGCTATCGATACGATGGTGAAAATCAACAATACGAGTTGCCTCTGACAGAGGATTTCTCGGAAGATTTCCAAAAAGCCTTTGAGGAAGCCGGCGAAGAATTCAAAAAAATATTTGAAGAAGGCGTTCAGGCTGCCGGTATTTCCAGGAGCGAGGTAAGCACCTTGATCTGGATTGGTGCCGCCTTTATTTTGGTCATGCTGACTATGGGAATCGTGATGTCGATTGCCCGTTACGTTTCAGAAACCGCGGTCATTCGCATGGTGGATGAATATGAAGCAACGGATACCAAGATGACTGTTCGGAGTGGCTTTCGGATCGGCTGGTCACGCACATCATGGCGTTTATTCCTGATCAATTTGATCGTAAACATACCTGTATTTCTACTGATTGGGCTATTGATCTTGGATGGCTTTGTTATGTACCGAGCAGTTATGAGTGATGGAGAACAGTTTGCTATCGCTGGTATGGTCGCGCTAATCGGATTTACTTTCCTGATTATTTTTGTCACCATCCTTGTGATGGCTGTATTGGTACTGCTGCGACAATTCTTCTGGCGTGCAGCAGTTCTTGAGGATCTTGGCGTACGAGCATCGCTTCGCCGTGGCTTTGCAATGGCACGTGAAAACTGGAAGAATATCGGCCTGATGTGGCTGATCATGATGGGGTTGGGGATTGTCTGGATGATCGTATCGTTCATCTCTCTCTTTGTCCTGCTTCCGGTTGCGTTTTTCACAGCAATATTTGGCGCTGTGATCGCGGCCATCCCGGGCATGCTCCTGGTCGGCTTTTTCAGCCTCTTCCTGAGTGGGCCACTGCCCTGGATCGTTGGAGGCATCTTTATCCTGCCCCTCTTTTTGACCCTGGCTTTCTCCCCCTGGATCTTGCTGACAGCCTGGCAACAAATCTATGCATCCACTGTTTGGACGCTCACCTATCGTGAGATCAAAGCCTTACCCGCATTAACAGAGGATTCTGAAATCGATCTACTCGAAGCATAAATGCTTATCTCTGCTAAATATAAAGCACCTTAGAATCCTTCCTCCCCCGCCAAGCATTTCAATTTATCCAAAACGTAAATAAGGCGGGGGAGGGGAGGTGGGGAAAAACTCACCAGTGTATAAAATCTGCCCCTTTTTTTAAATTAGATTCGAGGTGTAGCATGTGTCTAATTTTTAAACGTCCATACGGATGCAATTTATGGGATAATCGAACTTAGAAGAATCTCTATGGCCATCATTCGTCAATACAAAGAGTAGGACTTACGCATTTTTATAGTCCTAATCCCAACGCTCTGCGTTGGGGTATTGTAGACAAGCTACAACGCAGAGCGTTGCGGCGAGAAAAAAGGTATTTTGCGTAAGTCCTGATAAAGTATCAATAGAAGTGAAAAAGCATGGATTGGGAAGAAATTATAAGCACGCAATGGATTGGGATTGGAATCTCAATCCTGATCATTCTTTTTACGGTTTTTCTAGGACGCTGGCTGATCAAGATGCTGTTCAGCCGCATTATTCGTCGTTTTACCCGCTCTACAAAAACCACATTCGATGATGTCCTGTTGGATACATTAACAGCACCCCTCTATTGGCTGGCCGTAGTCTATGCATTCCAGTTTTCTCTTACCCGTCTGGATTTTTTTGTTTCAGCACTCAGCTTTAATCTTGAGCCAACCTTCTATGTGCTCTATTGATTGACCGGTTTTTCCATAACATGGAGATTGGTTTCCAATATTGGCAAATGGTACGAAAAGCAATTGAGCTCTACGGACGAGGTAGAGCTTGCTGAGCGATTAATGCCTTTTTTGAGACGCGTGCTCTTGATCTTGGTAGTGGTTATTTTTGCGATCATTTTGCTGGATTTTTTTGAGATTGAAGTCGGTGGTATGGTTGCCACCTTGGGGATTGGTTCACTTGCAATTGCTCTTGCAGCGCAAGCGGCTTTATCCGATACTATCAGCGGATTCGTAATTATGATGGATCGCCCCTATAGAATTGGAGATCGGATTGAAGTACAGGATTTGAGTACCTGGGGGGATGTGGTTGATATCGGGCTGCGCAGTACGCGCATCCGCACCCTTGATAACCGCATGGTGATTATACCAAACTCAGTTATGTCCAAGAGTCTGATTGTCAACCATTCCTTTCCCGATACGCAATATCGTATCCAGATCCATATTGGGATTGCCTATGGTTCAGATATTGAGCAGGCGCGCCAGATCATTGTGGATGCGGTGCGCCAGGTTGAGGGGGTTTTGCCAAATCGCCCCGTGGAAGCGTTATTTCTGGAATTTGGTGATTCAGCAATCACCTTCCGGGTCCGTTGGTGGCTCGAGTCCTATATTGATACGCGACGTATGTTCGATAGGGTTAATACGGCCATATATAACAGCCTGAACAAAGCCGGGATTGTCATCCCCTTCCCGCAGAGGGTGATCACATACAAAAAGGATCCTGCAAAAGACCCGGGAAGCGTTGAGGTCTTTCCGAAAAAAGAATAAAATATGGCTTAAATCAAAAGGCTCCGATTTCTCAGTCGGAGCCTTTTGATTTAAGCCATGAGGGGTTATACGGGTTGAATTGAATCGTATAGCATTTTGTCAAATCCGGCCTTCTGCTCTTCGGTTTGACCTTCCATAAGATCCTTATGTACCACACCACCATGAGCCATGGCTTTTTGTAATGTTTCTTCTTTATTTTCCCCAGTTGCGGAAAATTCGCAATCAATCCCAAGATCCTTGCAAGCAAACTTATGCATTATTTCTCCTTTTCTTCAAATACCAATAAAAACGTACAATCTTATAATAGCACAACTCAGGTCGGATTTGTATTAATCTAGACTTAGAGATTGATAAGAGTAGACTCAATTCTGCAGGATGGTATTATTTCTGTGTAGAGGGCACTTACACTATGCCAACAGAAAAAGAAGTCTATCAAAAATATGCTGATCAGTATGAACGCCTTATCCAGCGTGAGGATTATCAGGGCAATATCCTGCGAGAAATCGAGAAACTCGTTTCGCTCGAGGATTTGGACGTGGTCGACCTCGGTGTGGGGACGGGGCGGCTGGAGCTTTTGTTATCTGGCGGTTTGGAGCGGTGAGGGGTGGAAATCCGCGTTGGACGATGGACTCAAAGAGATCCGGCGAATTTTACGGCCGGGCGGAAGTGTGATCATTTTTGAAACAATGGGTACGGGAAACGAGAAGCCGAATCCACCGGAGCATCTTGCTGGCTATTTCGAATGGCTTGCTGAAGCAGGTTTCCAGTCAAGTTGGCTGCGGACAGATTATCAATTTTCATCACTGGAAGAGGCCGAAGAGCTGGCTACTTTTTTCTTTGGCGAAGAGATGGGGAAAAAAGTTGTTAAAGAAAACTGGCAAATATTGCCGGAATGTACCGGAGTTTGGTGGCGGAGTTGTGACTAATAAAAGACTTCCGAAGTTTTTGTGTTCAGAGATATTATTCCCTGGTTAGCACATGTGTGACCGCAGTAGCTGCTGGCCCGCCCAACGATTGGATCAGGGCGACTTCGTCCGTCCTGTTCTCGGCCCTGAGCCTGCTGGCTGCTTCGACAGCCTGGTAGACACCCGTAGCACCGCCAGGGAAACCACGCGCCTTCAAGCCACCACTGGTGGCGCAAGGAATTGATCCATTTAGTGCGATCTCGCCATCGCGGGCCAACTCCCAGCCTTTGCCACGTTCGGCAAATCCAGCCGCTTCTAATGAAAGGGCGGCGTAGATCGAGTAGGCATCGTGATATTCAAAGAAGCTGATCTGTTCGCGAGTCACGTCTGCCTTTTGGAGCGCTGCTTCAACGGAACGTTTCGCTGCGTCAAAGCTTAGCGGATCACGCCTGTCGTGCAGGCTCAGCATTCCTGAAGAGGAAGCAGACCCGGAGATCCGGACGAGCGGATGATGAGAATTAGCAGGCAAAAGTTTGGAGCGAGTCAAAATGATCGCGGCTGCGCCATCCGCTGTAGGCGCGGCATCAAATATATTTAGCGGTTCGCTGATCATACCCGCGCGCGCGTAGGTCTCGGCCTTGATCGCACGTTGGAACATGGCGTTGGGATTGGATACCGCGTTGGCGTGGGCCGTGACGGGAAATCCGGCCAATCCATCTGCGGGGACATCAAACTCGTGCAGGTAGCGGCGCATGAGTATGGCGGCCTGCGAGGTGGGGGTGAGCCCCTGCACGGCTTCAAAATCGCTATCTGTGGCGGTGGCAAGGGCATCTTCTACGCCTGCGTCAACCATGTCTGTAAATTTTTCGACGCCAACGACGAGGGCTACATCTACCATGCCGCTTTTTACGGCCAGATAGCCCTGACGGAGCGCAGCGCCGCCGGAGGCTCCAGCTGCTTCGATGCTGACCGCTTCGATACCGATCAACCCGCTAAAATCGGCAATTAGCGCGCCGAGGTGGGCTTGTTTGGAGAGGTTGGGAGCGAGCATATTGCCGACAAAAAGCGCCTGGGGGCGCAACCCGCCCGCGTCTTTGATCGCGGCTTCGAGGGCGAAATGGGCCAGCTCGCGAATTGAAAATTCCCAATGCTCGCCGACGGCGGTCTGACCGATGCCGGCGATTACGATTGATTCTGTCATAAGGGTCTTCCTTCTTTGTGGAGCATTTGAGATGTGTAGAAAGTGAGGGGATGAGTGAGAAGTGACAAGTGATGAAGGAAAAAAAACTTCTAACTATTCACTTTCTATTTGACCGTTATCTTGCCTCGCATCCGCGCATAGGTTGCATAATCAATTTCTTTGCGACGAGCGATATAGTCCTGGGTTTTCAGCGCAAGGTCTCGGCGCTCGAGCAGCTTGTCCGTGACGGTCAGTGAGATCGCATCCGAGCCTGCACCTGAACCGAAGGAGGTCATCAGGATACGGTCGCCGGGCCTGGCAATATCGAGCGTTGCGGTCAGGCCGATGATCGCCGCGCCAGAATAGGTATTGCCGATCATTGGAGATAGCAGGCCCGGCTCGATCTGTTCTTTTGAGAAACCCAGCATTTTCGCAACCCGCATGGGGAATTTGGCATTTGGCTGATGGAAGATCGCCCACTGATAATCTTTGGGCGTCGTCCCCATCGCCTCCATCAGGGTGCTGGCGGCCTTGCTGCTATGCTCAAAGTAAGCCGGTTCTCCGGTAAAACGTGAACCATGTTCAGGATATTTCTGGTCGGCACGCCGCCAGAAGTCGGGGGTATCGGTAACATAGGAATAAGAGGCTTCAACGATGGCCAAAGACTCTTCCGACGGGCCAACGATAAAAGCCGCCCCGCCCGCAGCAGCGGTATATTCGAGTGCGCTCCCGGGCTTGCCCTGCGCGGTATCCATACCGATAGCCATGGCATAATCCGCCATCTCTGAGCCGACAAATCCCATCGCGGCGACAAAGGCTTCCGTCCCCGCTTTGCAGGCGAATTCCCAGTCACCAGCCTGGACGTGGGGGACTGCGCCGATGGCTTCCGCAACGATCGTGGAAGTGGGCTTGACCGCGTATGGATGAGATTCAGAGCCGACCCAAACAGCGCGTAACTGGTGGGCATGAATCCCGGCGCGTTTGATCGCATTCCGGGCGGCTTCGATGGACATGGTGGCCACATCCTCATCGAGACCGGGGACGCTCTTTTCTTTGATCGGTACACCGCCCTTGCTACCCTTCCAGACGCGGAGGATCTCCGTCGCGGGGAGGCGGTAACGGGGCACATATGCGCCGTAGCCAATGATCCCGACCGGGCGGGAGGGTTTGAGTAAAAGATTTTTCTTTTCAGTCATTATTTCTCCGAGTATTGCGTAATTCGAGATTTGATGTTCGATTATTCGATTATCGAATAATCGGTTTTTTCTTTTTTAATATTTCTTCCGCCCGATCAATCCGCACCATTTTTTCCGCCACCATCTGTGCGGCGACCTGCTCAACCAGCTCTCCGCTCGCGCCTGCCGCAATAGCGACCTGTCGCGCATGCAGGGACATATGTCCGCGTTGGATGCCCTCGGTGGCGAGGGCGCGCAGGGCGGCCAGATTTTGCGCCAATCCTACGGCAACAATAATTTCAGCTAATTCAGATGCTGTATTTACCTTCATCAACTTGAGGGCAATTTGTGCGGTGGGATGCACCCTGGTCGCTCCTCCGACGATGCCGACTGCCATCGGCATTTCCAGGGTGCCGACGAGATTGCCATCGCCATCCTGCCCCCAGGTGGAGAGAGATGTATATTTCCCATCTCGGGCGGCAAAGGCATGTGCGCCTGCTTCGATGGCGCGCCAGTCATTTCCGGTGGCGATGACGACCGCATCCACGCCGTTCATGATGCCTTTGTTGTGCGTTGCGGCACGGTAAGGATCGACAGCAGCAAATGCCCAGGCTTCGATGATCCCATCGCGGACCTCTTCGCCGGTGTAGTTTCTTATGCCCTCACCCTCCGCCCTCTCCCGGGGGGAGAGGGGACTTGTCCCTTCTCCCCTTGGGAGAAGGTTAGGATGAGGGGATGTCTCAAATGCCAACTCATCCACAGGAATAGTACATTTTACTTTTGCAAGACGCCTGTCAGAGAGATTCGAAAGAATACGAAGATGAACACGTCCGCCAGTGAGTTCTTCGAGACGCGGCGCAAGTTTTTCGCAAGCGGTGTTTACGGCGTTGGCACCCATCGCATCACGGACATCGTAAATCAGATGAAGAACAAGAAATGCACCAATGGGGGAATCCTCGATCACGCGGATTTCCAGGTCCCGTGCGCCGCCGCCGAGTTCTTTCAGGATGGGATCAATTTGGTCTGCTTGGGCAAGTAGAGATCCGCGCTCTCCCTCGATTGCCATGATCGCGGCGGGGATGTCGTCCACATCGAGGATTTGGATCTGGCCGATCATCTCCGGGGCAGAGGAAGTTGCATGAAATCCGCCGCCTGTGCGGGCCAACTTTGCCATAAAGGAGGCACCCGCCACAACCGAAGGCTCTTCGATCACCATCGGGATCAACCTGTCGATGCCGTTGATGGTAAAGTTCAGGCCGATGCCGAGGGGTAGATTATGCGTGGCAACCACGTTTTCGACCATCAGGTCAGCTTCTTGCGTGGTCAGCAAGCCCGAGGTAAGGAGCGGGGTCAGCAAATCCAAATCCATACCTGCGGCTTTGGCAAGGGCGTCCAGTTTTTGATCTAAAGAGAGTTTGTAAAATCCGGGTATACGAGAATTGGTCATTTCCTTTTTGGGACCTTTGGATTTGGAGAGCTTTGAGAGATTACTTCTTGATTTTATGAAGAAGTGCTGGCAAAAGCTATCAAAGTAGATATAATATCCCTTGAGGAGCATTATGACATTATCTTGTGAACAACTGCAAGACCGTTTGCTGGCTTTGCACCGCGCCAATTTGGATTTGATTAAAGATGTTTCGCTGGATACCTTGCTCAAGCGAATTGCTATTGTCGCAAGAGAACAGGCAGAAGCGAAATATGCTGCGTTAGCAATTTTGGATGATCAGGGGAATTTATTAAAATTCGTTTCAGATGGACTTGACGAAGGCATCATTAAGAAAATACCACATGAGCCAAAAGGCTTAGGGCTGTTGGGCATATTAAGGGATACCGAAGAGCCGATCCGTCTGCCAGTTTTGGGTGATGATCCACGCAGTGTCGGCTTCCCTGAAAACCATCCACCGATGGACTCTTTTTTGGGCGTACCCATCCTTGCCGCGAAACATCAACTCGGGCAGATCTACCTGACAAATAAAATCGGCGCCAATGAATTCAGCGTAGAAGATGAACAGATTGTTCAAATGTTGGCAGGATATGCCGCCGCAGCGATCCAGAATGCACGTCTTTATGATAATTTGCGTGAGCGCGATATTACCCTCACCCAGCGCAGTGAAGATTTAACCTTGTTAAACGATGTCGCATCCGCGTTGGTACCCACTTTGGGGCTGGATGAGATCGTTAATAAAACGCTTGCATTGGTGATGGATTATTTGAATGTGGAAGCAGGAGAAATATTTCTTTTAGATGAAGAAACCGAAACCCTGCGACTTATTCTCCATCGTGGAGAAGCGGCTAAAGCCTTCTGGACACAGAGCCGTTTTAAACTGGGGGAAGGATTTGTAGGCATTGTAGCAGCAGAAAACAGAACACTGGTCAGTGAAGATCTTTCCAAGGATATGCGATACCTTCGGTCAGCCGTGGTGGAGGCGGGCTTCCGTCAATTTGCCTGTCTGCCGCTCACCTCTGGTGAAAAGATGATCGGCGTTCTCGGCATCGCCAAACGAGGCGATGAGGCTATTGATGATCGCAGCATCCAACTTTTGACAGCCGTCGGCAATTGGGCCGGACTTGCCATTGATAATTCCCGCATGCATAGTAATGCCCGCCGTTTGGCAGTGCTCGAAGAACGTGAACGGATCGGTATGGATATGCATGATGGAGTAATCCAATCGATTTTTGGTGTAGGCTTATCGCTGGAGAATATTATTCACCTGGTAGACGAAAATCCTGTCCAGGCAAAGGAAGGTATTAAACAAGCCACTGAAGGGTTAAATAAAGCCATTCGTGATTTACGTACCTATATTCTCGATCTTCGCCCTCGTCAATTGGGAGAAGAGAATCTCCTGGTTGGCCTTCGCCGCCTATTGACAGAATACCGGGTCAATACCCTCTCAGAAGCGATGCTGACCGGTAAGGAAAAAGATGTTGCAAACATCCAGCATAATGATGCCCTGGCTCTTTTCCATATTTGCCAGGAAGCGCTTGCCAATACCGCCAAGCACGCACAGGCCAAGCGTGTCAGCGTTAATCTTTGGACAACACCAGAGCGAGTCCTGATGGAAATCGAAGATAATGGCAAGGGATTTGATATTGATAAAATGAGTATGACCCTCGGGCATGGCCTCTCCAATATCCATACCCGTGCTCGGAATGTGAACGGCGATGTCGAAATTACTTCTGCTCCAGGCGAAGGCACGACCATCCTGGCATGGCTGCCTCTTGAAAAAAAGAAGCAAAAGCGATGACGAAGATGCTCTCTGGAAAACGAATCCCTGAATTCAGTGTTTCACAACAAGTCCAAAATTATTTTACGAATTACAATTATTTAAGGTTCCTCAAACCCCCTGAACACCCATGACAATTAACCCCCCATATATGGGGGGTGTCCAAATGGTTGAGTCAGCTTAGTGGATGAAACAAATATTCTATTAAAAAATGCGGATGGTTTATTTCCCTTTAGAGATTTTTAAGGTTGGGTAACCTTAAAGTATCAGAAGTTTTTAAGATATCGTAGGTTTGACGTGTAGAAAAAAAGGATATTTTTTGCTACAATCAGGGCGGTTCAAAAAGGACTTCTGTAATGCAAAAAGCGAAATCCTTCTCCAATTAAAAGTTAAATAAGTAAACAACAAAATAATATTTTTTACCCCCCAACCTTCATTCAGGGGACTTGTTTTATATACCCTCCTTTCCCAGGGGCGTAAATAGTGGAGAATGTGCATGGATGCAAATATAGCCTGGCAAACAGTACTTGGTCAACTACAAATGGAAATGCCGAGAGCTTCGTATGATACCTGGGTGCGTGATACCCGCCCCATGAGTTACGTAGACGGTCACTTTACCGTTGGCGTACAAAATGCCTATGCTCGTGACTGGCTTGAAAGCCGTCTTGCAAGCACCGTTAGCCGCCTCCTTGTCGGTGTCATGAACCGTACGGTGGATGTGGACTTTGTTGTCTCCCAGATTGAAAAAATGGAGACAGTAGAGAATGAGCAAGAATTTGTAGAAGAAGAAAGCGAAACGCCCGCCCTTCAACCTGCTCATTCCAGCCTAAACCCCCGTTACACATTCGATAACTTCGTCGTTGGGGCGGGAAACCGCCTTGCCCACGCAGCCTGTCAGGCTGTTGCTGAAAAACCAGCCCGCGCTTACAATCCTCTCTTCCTTTACGGAGGGGTTGGGCTGGGCAAAACCCATCTTCTCCACGCCATAGGCAATGCCTGTGTTTCCCGTGGGTTGAATATCCTCTATGTTTCATCCGAAGAATTCACGAACGACCTGATCAACGCCATCCGCACGCAAACCACTCCCGCCTTCCGGGATAAGTATCGCACCGCCGATGTCCTCCTCGTGGATGATATCCAATTCATCGCTGGAAAAGAATCAACCCAGGAAGAGTTTTTTCATACCTTCAACACCCTGCATGGACAAGACAAGCAGATCATTGTCTCCTCTGACCGTCTTCCAAAATCAATGGGCACTCTCGAGGAACGTCTTCGCTCCCGGTTTGAGTGGGGACTTACCGCTGATATTCAACCCCCCGATCTTGAAACCCGCCAGGCGATCCTGCGTTATAAGGCAGAGCGTTCCGGGCATCACGTTCCCGACGAAATATTGGAGGTGATTGCCCAGCGCATTCAATCCAATATTCGCGAATTGGAAGGCGCCTTTAATCGCGTCGTCGCCTTTGCAGAATTGAGCGGTACATCGGTCACCCCTGAATTGGCAGAGATTGCGTTGGCAGATCTCCTTCCCATTTCATCCGAGATCCAACCCCAGCGTGTTGTGGATTTGGTTGCGGCATCCTTCAATCTTACGACTGAGCGTTTGATCAGCCGGGATCGCTCAAGGGCGGTCGCCTTGCCGAGGCAGATCGCCATGTATCTGCTGCGTCGGGAGGCCGACATCTCACTGCCCCAGATCGGTAAAATATTGGGAGGGCGTGATCATACGACAGTTATCTATGCCATTGATAAAATCACAGATTTGCTGGAAAGTGACGAAAATCTCCGTCGACAGGTTGTTCAAATCAGGCAGAAACTGCATAGCCAATCTACTGCAATATAATAAAAACAAGGGTTCTGGTGATATCACCAGAACCCTTGTTCTTTTATAGGACTTACGCATTTTAATAGACTTTGTCCCAATGCCCTGCGTTCGGGTACTATAGACTGACAGCAATGCTCTGCGTTGCTGCTAGAAAAAAGTATTTTGCGTAAGTCTTATTTGAATAAATATCACCCAGTCAGCCAGTAAAACTATGGTATACTAATCGCCGCTCCCGCCGTGGGCGGAGAGCATATCACACACGTCTCTGGACTTGCCTTGCGTGCCGCGGATCGAAAAGAACGCGGTCAGGGTGAGGGTGAAGGAGACGGAGGAAAAACGCAAAAGGAGTATTCTCTAATGGCAGTTATCTCTATGAAAGCCTTGCTTGAAAGCGGCGTCCACTTCGGGCACCGTACCAATCGTTGGCATCCGAAGATGAAACCCTATATCTTCACCGAGCGCAACGGCATCCACATTATTGATCTGCAGCAAACTGTAAAATCCATCCACGAAGTTTATGGCATCGTTAGTAAAGCTATTGCAAATGGCGGTGAAATTCTCTTTGTCGGCACCAAACGTCAGGCCCAGCAAACCGTTGCCGATGAGGCTTCCCGCTGTGGCATGCCGTACGTCAACGAACGCTGGCTGGGTGGTTCGCTCACCAACTGGCCGACCATTTACCTGCGCATCCAGGAATTGGAACGATTGGAAACCATGCAGGCAAGCGGAGAAGTTGAGTTATTATCTAAAAAAGAGGGCTTGATGATCCAGCGTCAGATCGACAGACTACATCATCGCCTTTCTGGTTTGTTGACGATGAAAAAAGTACCCCAATTACTCTTTGTTGTAGATATTGGACGTGAACAAGCCGCAATCCACGAAGCAAACTTGCTTAAAATTCCTGTCATTGCGATGGCAGATACGAACTATGACCCTCGCTATATTGACTATGTGATCCCCTCGAATGACGATGCCATTCGCGCCATCAAATTGATCGTTGGCACAATGGCAAATGCTGTCCTCGAAGGAAAATCTGCCCGCCAGGAAGAGGAGGCAGAAGCCCAGGCTGCTGCTGAAGCCATGCCTGACAAGGGAAAGGGATCGCAGCGTAAGGAAGTTGCCCCTGTTGCGGATGCTTCTGACCTGAGCGACGAGGAATTACTCGGTGCAGCGACCCTTGAGAAAATGAGTGCAGAGCGTGAAGCTGCTGAAGCCAAGGAAGAAAAAGCTGCTGAAGCCAAAGAAGAGGAAAAAGCTACTCCTGCGGCTGAAGAAGCCAAGGAAGAGAAAAAGGCCGCTCCTAAAGCTGAGGCCGCCAAGGTAGAGGAAGAAGCTGCTCCTAAAGCTGATGCCGCCAAGGAAGAGGTAAAAGCTGCTCCCGAGACTGAAGAAGCCAAGGATGAGGAAAAGGCTGCTCCCAAGGCCAAGAAAGCACCAGCAAAGAAAAAAGCTGCGGCAGAGGCTGAGGACGCCAAGGAAGAGAAAAAGGCTGCTCCCAAGGCCAAGAAAGCACCAGCAAAGAAAAAAGCTGCGGCAGAGGCTGAGGACGCCAAGGAAGAGAAAAAGGCTGCTCCCAAGGCCAAGAAAGCACCAGCAAAGAAAAAAGCTGCGGCAGAGGCTGAGGACGCCAAGGAAGAGGAAAAGGCTGCTCCCAAGGCCAAGAAAGCACCAGCAAAGAAAAAAGCTGCTCCTAAAGCCAAAGCCGCAACCAAGAAAGACGAAGAAGAAAAAGCAGAATAATTCCTGCTAATTAAAAAAGAGGACCTATGGAAATCACAACTGAAATGATCCGGGAGCTGCGCGCCACAACCGGCGTTGGAATTCTCGAATGTCGAAAAGCGCTGCAAGAGGCCGACGGCGACTATAAAAAAGCGATTGATTTTTTGCGTGAAAAAGGAATGGCGAAAGCTGCCAAACGTGCTGACCGTGATGCCTCTGATGGCGTTGTTGAATTGTATTCCCATGGTGATGGGCGTGTCGGTGTGATGCTTGAGATCAACTGCGAAACCGATTTTGTTGCCCGTGGCGAAACTTTCCGCAACCTGGCCCATGAAATAGCTTTGCAAATTGCAGCTGCCTCCCCGCTCTTCGTTACAGAAGATGATGTTCCTGCTGATGTTCTTGAGCACGAGGCTGATATTGCCCGCAAACGCTCATTGGAAGAGGGTAAGCCTGAAAATATCATCGACAAAATTGTTGAAGGAAGATTAAAAAAGTATAAAGAAGAAGTTTGCCTGATGCAGCAAAAATATATTCGTGACGACAACCTGACCATTAAAGATCTTGTGATGGAAAATGTCGGCTCCCTTGGCGAAAATATTGTCATTCGGCGCTTTCAGCGCTGGGAGTTGGGTGAGCACCTCGCCGACTAAATTTAAAAAGGTCAACCATTTGGTTGACCTTTTTTCTAAAGAAGACCATTCACATCAAGAGGAGTGTCCATGAGCGAAGCAAAATATAAACGGGTCTTGCTAAAGTTGAGCGGTGAGGCATTGGCCTCTCCCTCAGGCTACGGGATTGATGTTTCAGAAGCCGAGGCAATTGCCCGGCAGATCAAAGATATTCACGAAATGGGGATCGAGATCGCGGTTGTGATCGGCGCGGGAAACCTCTGGCGTGGTAAACAAGGCCTGGATCGCGGTATGGATCGTGCCACCGCAGACTATATGGGCATGCTGGCAACCGTGATGAACGCCATGACGCTCATGGATGCCCTCGAACGGAGTGGCATTACCACCCGTGTTCAAACGGCGATAGAGATGAAAACCGTCGCAGAACCCTATATCCGGCGGCGTGCGATCCGGCACCTTGAAAAAGGACGCGTTGTCATTCTCGGTGCAGGAACAGGAAATCCCTACTTCTCCACCGACACAGCGGCGGCCTTAAGGGCGATGGAAGTTGGGGCAGATGTGCTCATCAAAGCGACAAAGGTAGATGGGGTCTATGATTCCGATCCAAAAAGCAACCCGGACGCTGTCAAATTCGATCAACTCACCTATATTGATGTCCTCAATCGCCGTCTCAATGTAATGGACAGCACCGCCATTTCTCTCTGTATGGATAATGAAATGCCGATCCTGGTCCTCAACCTTTGGGACCAGGCAGGTCTTCGGGCTGCCTTGCAGGGTGAGCAAATCGGCACAATTGTAAGCGCTTAGTTTTTATGGGAAAGACTTATTTCACTGTAAAACAAGTTGTTTAATAAAGCATTCCCAGTCCCTGAGCGGAGCGATGATCGAAGGGAAGAGCTCCGCTCAGGGACTGATTTTTTGTAAAAAACTACCTTTACGATGTACTATATTCCAAAGCTGAATAGGTTCGCAAAACAGCCTCTCAAATTCTCTAAAAAACTCTCGCGATTTCTGCGGGCGTGGTAAATTTCATCGTTTTAGGGTATCCTTATGGGTGGAAAATTCACTCTGAAAAATAGGAGGCCGCTGTGCTAAACGACATAAATGCAGACGCCAAAAAACGGATGCAGGGAGCCATTCAATCATTGGAAAGCGACTTATCTCGTATTCGCACAGGGAGAGCCTCTCCTGCGTTGGTTGAAAATCTTCACGTTGATTACTATGAGGTTCCCACCCCGCTACAGCAATTGGCCTCGATTAGCGTTCCCGAGCCACGCTCTCTTTTGATCAGACCCTTTGACCCCTCGACTCTAAAAGAAATTGAACGTGGAATCCTGGCCTCGGACCTCGGCCTGACTCCCAATAATGACGGGAAGGTCGTGCGCCTGAACCTGCCACCGTTAACAGAAGATCGTCGCAAAGACCTGGTAAAAGTCGTTAAAAGCCGTGCCGAAGATGCCAGAATTTCCATCCGCAATATTCGCCGCGATTTAATGCGCGATCTTCGTGATTTCGAAACTGAAAAGCTCATTTCAGAAGACGATCAGGAACAGGGAGAAAAAGATATCCAGAAAGAAACCGATCACTTTATTGAAGAAGTTGACCGTCTGTGTGACTCCAAAGAATCTGAAGTTTTAGAAGTCTAAGAAAATTATGGGCGAAAATCTTCAAGCACCGCCCGAAAAAATGCCCCGGCATGTTGCCATCATCATGGATGGTAACGGCCGTTGGGCATTGTCGCGTGGTTTGCCGCGTCTCGCTGGCCACCGCGCCGGTACAGAGAACCTGCGCCGGGTGATCCGCGCCAGTGTCGAATTTGGGGTGGAATATCTCACCATTTACGCTTTCTCCACAGAAAACTGGGGACGTCCTGCTGCAGAAGTAAAAGGGTTAATGTATATCTTTGAAGAGGTCATCGACCGCGAACTGGACGAGCTTCACCAGGAAGGCGTTCAGCTACGCCATATTGGGCGGCTCGAAAAACTTTCACCAAAGCTGCGAAAAAAAGTATTGGCGGCAATCGATCTGACCAAAGATAATCAACGTTTGATCCTCAATATTGCCTTTAACTACGGCGGTCGGGATGAGATCGTTTACGCTGTACAAAATATGCTCCGAGATGGTATTTCTCCTGATGAAGTCAATATAGAGCTTGTCAGCCAATATCTTTTTACGGCTGGCACCCCCGACCCGGATCTGGTCATTCGCACCTCGGGAGAATTGCGCACCAGTAATTTTTTGATCTGGCAAAGCGCCTACGCAGAATGGTATATCACCCCCACCTTCTGGCCTGATTTTGACCAGGAAGAATTTGCAAAGGCATTGGAAACCTATACCCAACGCGACCGCCGCTTTGGAGGAGTCTCGGATGAGTTCTATGAGTAAACCATGTTATTAAAACGTTTTATAACTGCCCTCGTTCTTGCTGCAATCGGACTCCCTGCATCAATATACGGGGGTATTTATTTTTGGCTGATGATGGCCTTCTTCCTGGTATATGCCTCGTGGGAATATGTAAATTTGATGCGCGGAGCACAACACCAGCCTTCAGCAGTCCTGACAGTTGGCGGTGTTTTCGGGATTTTGATCGCACGGACGGTTTTTCCGGCCTATGAGAGCGCTGTCCTGACTTTCTTTGTTCTTCTTGCGATGGCCTATCATCTGTTCGCATTTGAGAGCGGACGAGATCAGGCGGCAGGAGATTTTGCCATAACGGTAGCAGGTATGGTTTATCTGGGGTGGATCGGCTCGTATCTCGTCAAATTACGTGAGCTGCCTCAGGGGCTGTGGTGGTTTTTCCTCGTATTGCCTGCTGTCTGGTTCGCAGATTCAGGGGCTTATTTTATCGGGAAAAATTTTGGGAAACATAAGCTTAGCCCTCGTTTAAGTCCTAAAAAAACATGGGAAGGTTATTGGGGTGGTGTTCTTTTTGGTACCCTGAGCGGTGTTCTTTTTGCCTGGCTTTGGAGAGATAACCTGAATATCACTTTGCTTAATGGCGCCTTGATCGGCCTCGTGATGGCGCTATTTACCACACTTGGCGATCTGGGCGAAAGCATGATAAAAAGACAGGCTGGGATCAAAGATTCCAGCCATATTTTCCCCGGGCACGGCGGCGTTTTTGACCGCATTGATACCTGGCTGTGGGGATCCGCACTGGGCTACTACCTTATTATCTGGTTTTTTAGCTAAAGAAGATTATTGGAGACGATATAAATGGAAATCCCTGAAAAGCGTAAACCGACTCGCAATTTAGCGCTAGACCTTGTACGGGTCACTGAGGCCGGGGCATTGGGAGCAGGCCGCTTTATGGGGCGCGGCAATAAGGAAGAAGCAGACGCTGCCGCAGTCGATGCGATGCGCCTGGTATTAAAAACAGTGGATATGGATGGGATCATCGTTATCGGGGAAGGTGAAAAAGATGAGGCCCCGATGCTCTATAACGGCGAAAGAGTGGGGAACGGAAACTACCCGGATGTTGACGTGGCTGTTGATCCCATTGACGGGACTCGACCTCTGGCTTATGGGCGTTTAAATGCAATTGCGACGGTTGCTGTTGCCCCGCGCGAGACCATGTTTGATCCTGGCCCCTTTGTCTATATGCACAAGATCGCAGTTGGGCCTGCTGCCAAAGGGAAAATTGATATTGATGCGCCAGTCATTGATAACCTCAAAGCTGTTGCAAAGGCACTTGGTAAAAAAATAGCCGATCTGACCGCTGTTGTCCTTGACCGCCCTCGCCACGAAAATTTGATTGCCGAGATTCGCAACGCGGGAGCCCGCCTTCGGCAAATTCCGGATGGGGATGTGGCCGCCGCCTTGATGACCTGCCTCCCGGATACGGGTATTGATATTCTCATCGGTATTGGTGGTACGCCTGAAGGTGTTTTGGCGACCTGCGCCCTCCATGCGATGGGTGGTGAGATCCAGGGTAAGCTCTACGCCCGCGATGAGAGGGAACTCGCACTTGGACGTGAGGCTGGGTACGATTTTGAGAAGGTGCTGACAATGACTGATCTTGTCGCCTCAGACGATGTCTTCTTTGCCGCAACAGGGATCACAGATGGGGAGCTGATGAAAGGCGTAAAATACTTTAGCAATACTGCCCGCACAGAAAGTCTCGTTGTAAGCGGTCTGACAGGCTCTGTCCGTTGGATTACCGCTACACATCGTTGGGATATCCTGAATGGAATTAGCTCGTTAGAATACTAAAAGAATTATCTAGCCACCTGACAGTTTTGCATCAACGGTAGGTACACATCGAAATGTTGAATAA
>JACNJN010000022.1 GCA_014382535.1 Candidatus Desulfolinea nitratireducens
CCATGCAAAACGTCAAAAATCTCTTCTTTGAGAGATTTTCGTTGTAGATTTTCTAATTTATTTTCTGAATCCAGTAAAGTGGTCATAGCGTTTAAATCTCGATAGAATTATATATTATATATAATTCTATCATAACTAGGCAGATCTTTATAACGAATTATTTCCCCCATCCCTAACTTTTATAGGAGGGCTATTCCATGTGAACCAGTGTATCCAGTACCTTCTTGAGAACAGCCACAGCTTGCTCATATTCAGCCAATGAAATATGCTCATTAGGTGTATGATCGAGATTAGAATCCCCCGGCCCATAAGCGATCGCCGGGCATTCCCAGAGCGGTGCGACGATGTTCAAATCCGCTGTGCCAGTTTTGACTACAAAACCTGGCTTGCCACCTGTAGCGCGGATGCCTTTAAGAAAGGCGCGGACGAGTGGTGTATTTTTCTCGGCACGATAGGCAGGGATGGCAAAGCCAACGCGTTCGACACTTTCGGGTGCAGACAGCTTTTCCAGTTGAGAATACCAGGCCTCGGGGAAGAGGGTTACGGGCAATCGCGCGTTAATCTGCAAGCTCGCCCAGCTCTCAAATCCGTCATCCCCTGAATCAAATCCACGTAGTGAGAGCAAAATCTCTTCAAAAACGCGATTCTTCCCCTGATTGAATTCTTTAGCCCACGCTCGCACATTATCCCAAAGTGCAAGAGCGGCCTCGGGAGCGGTCTCTTCTCCACTGGCCGAATGTGCCATTTTTCGGCGAGAAGTCAAACTCGCATTTGCGCTGCCCTTATAGCCTAAAGTGACCCGATCCCAACGGGAGGGTTCACCGATAATTGCAAACTCAGGCTGATATTGATCGACAACAAAGCGCGCGCCAACAGAATCCCGTTCTTCGTCAATTGCTCCGATAACGATGATTTGCCAGTCTCGTACATGGCCCAAGCCTGCCACCGCGTCAACAAAAGCGGAGAGGGGTCCCTTGGCATCCACCGAGCCACGCCCGTACAAAATGCCCCCTTCTCCCTCAGTGAGAGGAGCTGGGGGTGAGGGCTCAACCCGAACAGGGATCTCCCCGGGAACCGTATCGATATGCCCCAACAAAACGATTTGCTTCTCACCCTCCCCGATCACGCCAACCGCGTTTCCGGCCTCATCCTTGAAGGCATTCGTAAATCCCAAATTCTGCATCCGCCCGACGAGATAGTTTACTGCATCTGATTCCTGACCAGAGGGACTATAGTGTTTGACGAGTTCGATAAGAGTTTGTGCTTTTTCTATAGTTGTCATATTTGTTTTTTCACCACAGAGTTCACAGAGAGCGCAGAGAAAAACCTTTTTCTCTCTTGTTTTTAAAACTCAGTGAATTCTGTGTTCTCTGTGGTAAATCTTTTACTCTAAAACTTCCTTCAATGCGACCACCACCTGATTAATTTGCTCACGCTTTATCACCAGTGGCGGTAACAGGCGGATAACCGTCATCCCGGCAGGGAGGGCAAGGACACCGCGCTCAGTCAGCGCTTGGAGATAGGGGACGACCTTTTGCTTGATCTCGATCCCGATCATTAATCCCAATCCACGTATATCACGGATAAGCGGTGATTCCATTTTCTTCAGCTCATCAAGAAAATACTCGCCAAGCTCCGCGGCGCGTTGAGGGAGCTGCTCTTTTTCCTGTATTTCCAGTGCGGCGAGGGCAGCTGCAGCAGCGAGGGGATTCCCTCCAAAAGTCGAGCCGTGAATGCCGGGAGGTAATTCGCCAACGCGCTCACCGATCAAGACCGCACCTGCGGGAAAGCCTCCTGCCATGGATTTGGCGAGGGTCACCAGATCAGGTTGCAGGCCGTGATGTTCGAGGGCGAAGAGTTTACCCGTGCGCCCAAATCCGGTTTGGACTTCGTCGATAATGAGCAGGGCACCGTGTTTACGGCAGAGTTGCTGGGCTCCCTGTAAATATTCGCTTGTGCCGGGATGAACACCCCCCTCACCCTGGACAACTTCCAATATAAGGGCAGCAGTCTCTTCGTCGAGGGAGGCTTCGAGGCGATCCAGTTTATTGTAGGGAAGGTGTTCGAAATCGGGCACAAGTGGCAGGAAGGGCTCCCGATATGTTTTATTCCATGTCGCCGAAAGTGCGCCCATGCTGCGACCATGAAATCCGCGCATGGTGGCGATAATCTTCCTTCGCTTGGTGCTGAAACGGGCAAATTTGAAAGCAGCTTCAACCGATTCTGTCCCGGAGTTTGTCAGAAAGACACGATTCATCCCTGTCGGAGCGAGGGAGATCAGCTTCTTTTGCAGAGCTGCGCGTTGAGGGTTGTAGAACATCTCCGGGCAGGAGATCAGGTTTTGTGATTGCTCAGCAAGCGCAGCAATAATGGTGGGATGTGCGTGACCGAGATTCGCCGCGCCTTGTCCGCCAACACAGTCGATATAGGCGCGCCCCTGATCGTCATAGAGGGTTGCCCCTTCACCGCGGACGATGACGAGATCGCGTTTGGCGTAAACGCCGGATGTGTGCGCGTTTTCCAGATTTTGAGTTTCTGACATAATTTCTTCCTCGATCTAAACACAAAGGTTTATTGGTTTTTCTTTGTGTTTAGATTATTTGATGACCGTTCCGTTTCCAGCTAATGCATTCGAGATTGGGTTTTCAACTCGCCCATCTGCGATGATGACCTGCTTGACGCCATTTGCCAATGCCTCGCTTGCACCGAGAACTTTCTTTTTCATTCTGCCTTGGGCATACTCGATAGATTTTTCTAACCCTGCGGTGGTGATTTCTTTGATGAGCGTACCTTCATCGGGGAATTCACGCATCAGCCCAGGGACGGCAGTCAGGAGGAGCAAGGTATCCGCATTCAGCGCAGCGGCGATTTCGGCCGCGGCACGGTCTGCATCCACGTTGAGCGCTTCGCCTTTTTCGCTCACCGCCATTGGCGCGACCACGGGGGTATAACCACTATCAAGCAGGGCTTGGAGTAAGGAAACGTTCACTTCTTTGATCTTGCCGGTGTAGTCATCGCGCAGCATTTTCTTCCTCCCATTCTCGACGATCCGGATGGCAGTCTTACGTTTTGCTTTAAGCAGACCACCGTCCACGCCGCTTAATCCCAAAGCATTGACACCCAACATCTGTAGCTGTTCAACAAGGAAAGTATTCACCTTGCCGTTGACAGCCATCGCAAAAACTTCGAGGGTTTCGCGGTTGGTGTAGCGGGATGTATAGCCCGAGGGTGAGGTCACGAAGCGGGGCGGTTTGCCCACAGCTTTGCCGAGGGCATTTGCTTCTGCCGAGCCGCCATGGACCAGCACGAGGCGTTGTCCATCAGAAATCATTTTTGCCGCATCCTGGCAGATCCCCGAGAAATCTACCCCTTCTGTGCCGCCGAGTTTGACGACGATGATTGAGTTTGTCATAAATTCTCCGTTTTTTTAAACACAAAGGACACGAAGGAGCACAAATTTTTTAAGGTATTTCTTTGAGAACCTTTGTGATCTTCGTGTTTAATTTATATCGGGTGTAACCCCATAAATTCAAGCCCAAGCGTTTCCTCGAAACCGAGCATCAAATTCATCGATTGCACCGCCGAGCCAGAGGCGCCCTTCATCAGGTTGTCAATCGCGCAGATCGAGATGACGTGCCCCGTTTCGGGGTTCAGGTCAAAGCCGAGATCGGCGTAATTTGAGCCCGCCAAAATCTTCGGTTCTGGCACACGGTAAATGCCTCGTCTTTCTTTGACAATGCGGATGAAAGGATTGGCTGCGCTGAGGCTTCGATAAGATTTCCACAGATCCTTGAGTGCAACTCCATCTTTGACAGTCCCATGCACCGTCGCCAATGCGCCACGCACGAGGCCCACAGAGGTCATCGTTAAAGTGACATCTGCCAGCCCCGTTTCCTGGATCACCTCGGCGGTGTGCCGATGCCCGTAAGGCGCATAGGTACGGACGGTGCTGCTCCGTTCGGGGTGATGTGAGCCAGGGTTGACGGATGCGCCCCCTTCGGATGAACCAACTTTCAGCTCGGCAATTATTGGTTTACTTTCGTCCAGCAAACCAGCGTTGACCAGGGGAAGCAAGCCCAAATTTGTGGCGGTCGCGTTGCATCCCACGCCGCTGACATATTTCGCTTTGCGGAGCGCGTCCCGATAAAGTTCGGGTAATCCATAGACAAATTTATCCAGCCACTCGGGAGCGGCATGAGGTTCCCCGTACCATTGCTGATAAAACTCGGGATCACGCAGCCGGAAATCTGCCGAAAGATCGACAATATATTCAGCTTTCTGAGCATATGCGGCGATATTATGCTGCGCCTGCCCATGCGGGAGGGCGAGGAAAAGAATATCTATGGGAAGAAGTTCATCGGGCGCGGTGAATTTAAGGGTGGTCTGTTTGCGCAGATTAGGATGGGTTTGGTAAATATATTCGCCCATTTTTTTGCGCGAAGTCACCTGAACTATTTCAACTTTTGGATGGGGAATGAGCAAACGCAAGAGCTCCCCACCCGTGTAGCCAGAGCCACCAATAATGGATACTTTAATCATAATTATTCCTTTGGACGTAGTAACGACTTTAGTCGCTCTAGATAAGAAAAGGACTAAATTCCTTACTACGTTTTTACAAAACTTCAATCTCTTGTCTTGCAACTGACATGAGGTAGTCAACGATCAGGTTGGGAACATCGACACCTGTGGTCGGGGCAGCAGTGTGAAATTCCATCGTATGGTTGATCTCGTTGACCAAATAGCCGCGCTCGGGATGCTCGATAATATCCACAGCCAGCAAACCACCCCCAACGGAGCGCGCCGCATCCTGACAGATCTTCGTCAGCTCAGGTGTCAGCGGGCAAATTTCTCCCTGACCTCCGCGTGCGGTATTGGTGATCCAATGCGGGGAGTGGCGGTAAATGGCGGTAACCGGCTCATCGTTGACAACCAAAACGCGGATGTCGCGATCCGGTTTATCGATATATTCCTGGATATAAAAAATCGAGTGTTCGTAGGAGCCCAGGACAGATTTATGTTCGAGAACGGCCTCGGCGGCATCGCGGTCGTTGATCTTTGCCAGCAGCCTTCCCCATGAGCCGACCATCGGTTTCAGCACGATGGGATATCCCATCTCTTCGATCGCTTCAAGCGCGGCTTCCACTGTGTAGGCGACTCTGGTTTCCGGTTGAGGTACCTTGGCACTTGCCAGGGCTGTGACAGTTGCCAGCTTATTGCCGCAAACCTCGGCGACCAGGGCGGTGTTGACGGTAGGGATTCCCCAGGCGTTGAGAATCCGTGTGGAATAGAGTCCGCGCGCATAGCTGATGCTGCGTTCAAGAATGGCGTCGTATTTCAGCCACGGATCGGGGTCATTCAGATCAAAGGAGATATTGCGATCATCTAGACGGTCATAGTCGATGCCGCGCTGCTCAAGAACAGCGAAAATCCATTTTTCTTCGACACGCACCCGAGAGTAAAGCACGCCGATCTTTCTTTGTTTGGCCATAGTGCCTCCGGCTAAATCAACGAATCAACGATTTTACGTTTTGCTGCCTCGTTGATTCGCTGATTCGCAGAATCCCTACTCTCCCCAGTCCTCTTCTTCCATCGGAGCTAATACGACAGTGGCAGGATCGAGGGAAGTGACTTCAAGGTCAACGCCGCAATCAGAGCAAACGACGATCTCGTTTTCTTCGGTACCAGAATCAAGATCAAATTCGGCGGCACATTCGGGGCAGTTTGTAGACATAATTAGTTCTCCTTAAAATTAGTTGAGCAGTTGGTTGGTTTGGTAATTCTTTGTTTGATTGTTCTGAAGTGATACGTGATGAGTGAAATGTGAGAACAATCACTCGTCACGTATCACTTTTCACGCTTTAATTCTTCCTTTGCGCGTTCAATCTGCGCTTTGACTGCATCTGGGGCAGTGCCACCAAAGGCCGCGCGTTTTGCAATTGAAGACTGTGCATCAAAAACCTGATAGACATCCTGATCAAAGACCGCGTTGACTTTCTGAAATTCAACCAGCGAGAGGGCATCGAGCGGTTTTCCTTTTTTAATAGCAGCGCGGACAATTTCTCCGCTGATGGCATGTGCTTCTCTGAATGGCACCTCGCGCGCCACGAGATAATCTGCCAGATCGGTTGCCATCATGCTGGCGTCAATCGCGGCTTCCATCCGCGCGGGGTTCACTGTCAGGGTCTGGAGCGCACCCGCTAGCACGGGCAGCATCGCGATCAAGGTATCGAAGGCTGCAAAAACGGGCACCTTATCTTCCTGCAAATCCTTGTCATAAGTCGAGGGCAGCCCTTTCAACGTCGCCATCAACCCCGTCAAATACCCGAGCAGTGTCCCGGCTTTGCCCCGCGCCAACTCGAAGGGATCGGGGTTTTTTTTCTGGGGCATCAAACTTGAACCGGTGCTGAAGGCGTCGTCCAGCTCGAAGAAGCCGAATTCTGCGCTGGTAAATAAAACCATTTGCTCAGCGAGTTTGCTCAGGTGTGTGCCGATCAGTGCGGCGACAAAGAGAAATTCAGCGGCGAAATCACGGTCGGATACAGCGTCGAGGCTGTTGGAGGAGGGGGCATCAAATCCCAGCGATTCGGCCAAAGCGATTCGGTCAATCGGATAGGGAACACCAGCCAGCGCACCCGACCCCAGGGGCATAATAGCGACGCGGCGAGTCATCTCCGCCAATCGGGCTTGATCCCGTTTTAGGGGCATCAGATGGGAGAGCCACCAATGACTGAGCAAGATCGGCTGCGCCCGTTGCAGATGCGTATATCCGGGCATGATGATTGCACCCTCACCCCAGCCCTCTCCCGAGGAGAGAGGGGATAAGTCGGATTTTGCGCGTTCAACGAGCGCGGATTGAAGCTCGTTCAGCGCGGCATCAAGCGCAGGGATATGGTCGAGCAGCCAGAGCCGAAAATCGGTCGCGACCTGGTCATTGCGGCTGCGTCCAGTATGGAGTTTGCCCGCCAGCGGGCCGATGATCTCACCGAGACGACGTTCCACGGCGGTGTGGATATCCTCGTCGTCGGGGTTGAAGGTAAATGCCAGGGACTGAAACTCAGCCTCAATTTGACGGAGGCCAGCCTGAATTTGGGTGTGTTCCGCAGCGGTCAGCACATTCGCTTTATGGAGGGCTTCTGCCCAGGCGAGACTGCCGCGCACGTCCTGCTCTGCCATCCGCTGATCAAAAGAGATCGAAGCGTTGAGGGCGAAAGCATCGTTGTTGGTTTTCTGAGAGAAACGTCCGTGCCAAAGGGTCATATGGTCTCCTGGTCTGACTGGTCATACAGTCTCTGAGCGGAGCGACCGGTAGGGAGAGTAGTCGAAGAGCGGTTCTTGCATTCCGTCCTTCGTCTTCAGGCTCACTTCGTTTGCCTTCCGCTCAGGAACTGGTTAATCTCTTTTGAACCTGGAATAATCCGGTTTGGGCATATCGAGGCCAGAGATGGGCAGTTTATTTAGCGCGCGCACTTTGAGTGGTAATCCATAAATATGAATGAAACCCTCGGCATCCGATTGGTCGTAGACATCTTCCTGACCAAAGGTGGCGAAATCTTCACGGTAGAGGGTGAAGGGGCTTTTGCGTCCGACGGTGATGATATTGCCTTTGTAGAGTTTCAGGCGGACGGTGCCCGTAACTGGACCCTGGGTGCTATCAACAAAGGCATCGATGGCTTCTTTGAGCGGGGTGAACCAAAGGCCGTCATAGAGCAACTCGGCATATTTGAGAGCGACGACATCCTTATATTGAATGGTGGCGCGGTCAAGCACCAGTGATTCAAGCTCTTTGTGTGCAGCCATCAAAATCGTGCCGCCGGGGGTTTCGTAGACACCGTGTGATTTCATCCCCACAAGGCGACTCTCTACAAGGTCGGCCCGGCCAATTCCATGCACACCGCCAATGGTGTTGAGTTTGCCGATCAACGCTGCGGGAGTCAGTTTTTCTCCGTTAAGTGTGGTAGGTATGCCGGAGTCAAAATCAATTTCGATATAGACACCTTCTTCGGGAGCGTTTTCAGGAGATGCGCTAAGCAGGTACATGCCCTCATTTGGCTCGACCCAGGTCTCTTCAAGATCGCCGCCCTCGTGCGAGATATGCCAGAGATTGCGGTCGCGGCTGTAGATCGATTTCTTGGTATTCGGGACGGGGATACCGTGTGCGGCAGCGTAATCGAGGGCATCTTCGCGGGAGCGGATGCTCCACTCGCGCCAGGGGGCGATCACTTTGAGACGCGGATCAAGGGCCATCACAGTCAGTTCGAAGCGGACCTGATCGTTGCCTTTGCCGGTTGCGCCGTGAGAAATGGCTTGCGCACCGACTTCATGCGCGGCTTCGACGAGATATTTCGCGATGATCGGGCGGGCGACAGAAGTGCCAAGCAGATATTTACGCTCATAGATCGCACCAGAGCGCATCAGCGGAATCAGATAATCGCTGGCAAATTCGGCGGTCAGGTCTTTGACGATGAGCTGGCTGGCGCCACTGGCAAGGGCTTTCTCTTCCAGCCCATCCAACTCCGCGCCCTGACCGACATCGGCAGTGAAGCAGACTACCTCGCAGCCATAATTCTCTTTTAACCAGGGCACGATGACGGAGGTATCCAATCCGCCAGAATAGGCCAGAACAACTTTATTGATCGGGTTTGTAGGGTCAGGTGTCATTAATTTTTTCTCCTTTTGCCCTTTCTGCCCTCATCCCCGCTTCGCTTCGCTTGTTCTCCCTCTCCCGCAAAGCGGGAGAGGGAAGTCCGAGCGTAGTAAGGACGGGTGAGGGAAAAGGGTTCAAATAAAAAAAGTCCTCCTTGTGGAAAGGAGGACTTTGTGTGTAAAACAGAGTGTTTCTGTGCGTTGCTACTTATTCCAAGCGCAAACGCCCGACCTTCCCAATGGGGGTATCAGGGTTTTACGACGAGGACGACGAACAAGATTTAGGTACATATTGGGCGAGAGTTTAGCATTGTGCCAGGGATACGTCAAGGGTTTTGC
>JACNJN010000157.1 GCA_014382535.1 Candidatus Desulfolinea nitratireducens
GTTATGCAGCGCCTGGGCGCAGAAATAATGATCGTAACAAACGCTGCCGGTGGGATTGCAGATGCCCATCAACCTGGCGATATAATGCTGATCACTGACCATATTAACTTCCCTGGGTTGGTTGGAAATAGTCCGTTGCATGGGCAAAACCTCGATGATTTTGGTCCTCGTTTCCCGGATATGACCCAGGCCTATGATCCAGAATTACTTGATCTTGCTCGGAAAATAGCCAAAGAAGAAAATGTTCCCTATCACGAGGGTGTCTATATCGGATTGAGTGGGCCATCTTTTGAAACCCCCGCAGAACTTCGTTTTCTCAAGATGATTGGCGCTGATAGTGTGGGTATGTCCACGGTCACCGAAGTTTCAGTAGCCCGTCATGGGGGGATGCGTGTTCTTGGGCTTTCTGGCATCAGCAATAAGGCCCATACACAGATTTCGTTTGTTGCCACCCATGAAGATGTTCTCGAAGCGGGAAAGATGATTGTTCCAAAAATGGAAACCATTATTCGCGGTATTCTGCGCGAAATTTAGATATAGGTGTCATATTAGCTCCTTATCCATGATTGCCAATGCCGAGGCTCCACCTTATCCTGATTTGGGGGTTTCCTCTGAGTTAGGTCCTAATATAGAATCACAAATGAGATCTGCATGATAGCCGTTTATGATTTTCTCTCAACCTATGAGGGCCTGTTCTATTTTATCCTCTTCCTGGGAGGGATTTTCATTGCGCGCTGGCTATTCCGTTCCCGGAAAACCTGGCGCGGGGCGATTTTTGGTTTGGAACGTGAGATCTCCAAGCGACGCTTTGCCCGCGCCCTCGCTTTCGCATTGACCTGGTTTGCACTCTTTTTAGGCGTGTTTATCATCGTTTCTTTTATTATTCCTTCAATCCCTCCCTCAGCTTTTATCCCCACTCCTACAGTTGATTTGCTGGTTACTCCCACCGGAATTATTTCAGCAGAAATGGCTGCCACGATTGAAGCACGTCCTGCTCCTCAGGCTGAAAATTTTAGCGAGGGTTGTATCCCTGGTGAATTGATTGTCGATTCACCCATCCCAGGCCAGGAATTGAGCGGAATTGTTGAATTGGTTGGCACTGTCGATATTCCGAAATTTGGCTTTTATAAATTCGAAGTGTCTCCCCTTGGAGAAGAAAATTGGGCAACAATTTATGCTGGTCGAGATGTAGTAAATGACGATGTCCTGGGGCGAATTGATACAGCTGAGTTAACCCCTGGTGATTATCACCTGCGATTGGTACTGATTGACAATCTGGGAGAAACTCTCCCTCCTTGTCTGGTTCAGATTCGTGTTATAGGTCAAGAATAATGAATATGGAAAAAAGAATAAATCTGAAAATTAGATCAGCAGTTTCGACAGATATTGTCAGACTTGTTGGTTTGGATCATACTTGCAGCAGTGATTATGTATGGCAATTGGACTTGCAGCAGAAATCAGAAGAAATTATTACCAGCTTGCGAGAGGTTCGTTTGCCTCGTTCTATGCGAACAAAATACCCACGTGATCATTTTTCTCTGGCAGATGAGTGGAATATAAACTCCCGGACCTTTGTTGCGGTACATGATGGAGTCGCATTGGGTTATATCCGATTGTTGGAGCAGGTAACTTCACAAGCCGTTTGGATCCTTGACCTTGTTGTCGGAACGGAAGCACGTCGAGAGGGAGTCGCGACCGCACTGATTCAATATATTGAATCATGGTCACTCAAGCGTAATAATCGCCAGCTTTTTATTGAGATGTCTTCAAAAAACAATCCAGCAATTAAGCTGGTGAAAAACCAGGGCTTTGCTTTCAGCGGGTATAATGACCATTATTATGCCACTCAGGATGTTGCCCTTTTCTTTGGCAAGATCTTGAAATAAAATTATTCTTATTGTGGTTCTCTTTTGTGGAGTCACTGCATGTTTAACGGTTGGATAAACAATTTATTATTGGGGATACGAGTGGTCAACGAGATATTGACGGCCGGGGTTGCGATCACAGCCTTTTCGTTATTTCTTTATGCTTTAACATTTAATTTACGCAACCGGGTGGCGCGCTCTTTTGCCGTCATCATGCTCTGCGTTGTTATCGTATTTACTGCAGAGTCAATGCAAAATAAATCTGTGCCAGATTGGGGTTATGAATTATTGTTGCAGATTCAATGGTTTGGAATTGTTTTTCTTCCAGCGGCATATCTTCAACTCTCCGATGCGTTGCTTGTCACTGCCGGGAGACCCTCACGTGGACGCAGGAGAATAGCGGTTCGTCTGATCTATCTTGTCTCGGGTGGATTTTTACTCTTGTTGGGATACGGTTTCTTACTCGGCGATTTCATTGCCCAGGGTCAACCGGCTCCCCATTTACAGCGGACGGTTTGGACTGAAATATTTACCCTTTATTATCTCGCAGTAATGATCTGGGCGGGAATCAACTTTGTACGTGCCTTCAACCGGATGCTGACTCGATCAGGGCGAAGGCGGATGCTCTATCTCATGGCTGGGGCAACCGCCCCTGCGCTCGGATCTTATCCTTACCTTTTATATGGTTCCACGTTGGCTGCCAAGCACGCTCTCCTTTTTTGGAGTTCGGCACTGATGATCAATCTTCTTGTGGGCGGCCTAGTGGTGGTAATGGCCTATGCGGTTGCATTTTTTGGAGTGTCATGGCCTGATCGCCTTGTCAAGACGCGCCTGTTTAAATGGATTTTACGTGGTCCTGTTGCTGCTTCCATCACCTTGGGTTTGATGACTGTTGTTCGGCGCGGCGGTGAGCTGGTTGGTGGGAACTCCTACTCAACTTTTGTCCCGCTGACGATGATCGTCAGTGTATTGCTTATTGAGCATACGATCACCATTCTTGCTCCCTTGTGGGAGAGGAATCTCTTCTTTGGCGGCGACCGCGACGATTTACTCCTCCTTCAAAATATTGAAGAACGATTGCTTACTCACAGCGATTTACAACAATTTCTCGAAGCGGTCTTAGCAGCAGTGCGCGATCATTTACAATCTCCTTCGGCATTTATTGCTGCCCTCGACGGCAATGATCTGGCACTTATCTCCATGGCTGGTAGTAAAAATATGCTTGAAGAGGATCATTTCCCTGAGGTTTTGCGCGTACCGGAAATCGAAAATGGTCAGATTGGGCAGGAATTCACCTGGGGCGATTTCTGGATATTACCTTTACGCAAACGAAAGCGGGAAATGGATCGTGATGAGATTCCGCCTTTATTGGGGATTCTGGGCGTTGCACATCAATCTTATCGAGAAATTGATGAAGATCAAAGAGATTCCCTTTGGCTATTGGCAGATCGCGCCACCCTTGCTTTAGAGGATCGTCAATTACAACAAACAATTTTTCAATCGCTACAAAGTTTGCAACCTCAAGCTGATCTTTTACAACGCTGGCGTGCTTCCGGGCGCTATGATAGCAAAGCCAGTATGCTAGCAGAATCCATGCCACCTGAATCGGATATGGCAAACTGGATAAAAGATGCCCTTAGTCATTATTGGGGCGGTCCAAAATTGAGTGATAGTCCCCTGATGCGGTTGGAAATTGTTCAAAAAATGATGGCTGATTACGATGGAAATGCGGTCAACGCATTGCGGGCGATCCTGCGTAAAGGGGTAGATAATATTCGTCCTGAAGGCGAGCGGCGTTTTACAGCGGAGTGGATCCTCTATAATATTCTTGAAATGAAGTTTATTGAAGGACGTAAGGTGCGTGAAGTAGCCGGGAGACTTGCCATGTCGGAGGCAGATTTATACCGTAAACAGCGTGTTGCGGTAGAAGCTGTCGCTAAAATGGTGTTGGATATGGAGGCTGAGGTCAAGTTACCATAACAGGATTTTATCTGTGCCGTATGGCAGCCAGTACACTTCTTGACAGTTACAATAATGGAGATTTCCAAGCTATAGGATGGAGGAGAAAATTTAATGGTGATACCTGAGAAAACAAATGAAAGAGATTTAGCCCAAAATGATGATAATTGGTGGGAATCAGTTTTGGCTGATGAAAATTACCATGCTCCAGATATTGAAATACCCTTGCCGCAGCATGTAAAAAATGATGATTCTGGGCTCAATTGGGAAAGAGCGCAAAAACTCTATAATCAGGACGAGGTCATCTCCATGCAAGTGGTCGGGCATAATCGAGGTGGAGTCCTGGTTGAGGATAATGATCTAAAAGGATTTGTCCCTTATTCTCATTTGGTGAAGTTGAACGATAGCGGCGATTCTGCCAAGCGAGAAAAAACGCTGGAAACATATAAGGGAAAAATATTACAGCTCAAATTGATTGAATGCACCCCGGAAGATTCCCGACTGGTTTTTTCTGAGCGGGCAGCCCAGGCTGGTACAGGTCGAAGGCGCGAACTTTTTTCCACTCTTACGAAAGGAAAAATTGTTTCGGGTGAGATCACCAACATTACCAATTTTGGCGTATTCGTTGACCTTGGGGGAGTTGAAGGGCTGATTCATATATCAGAACTATCCTGGGGACGAGTTGAACACCCGCGTGAATTTGTTCAATTGAAAGATAAAGTGCAGGTGCAAATTCTCGATATTTCTCTCGAGCGATCTCGGGTTGCTCTCAGCATTAAACGGCTTCATGACAATCCTTGGGAAAAAGCACAGGAAAAATATAAAATTGGACAGATTGTCTTTGCAGAAATTAAAGCTTTAGTTCCTTTCGGGGCATTTGCGCGTTTGGAGGACGGAATTGAAGGGTTGATCCACAGCTCTGAGATTCCACCCGAAAATGCACCACTTACAATAGGCGCTCAGGTGAATTTACGAATTTTACAATTAGATCCAAAAAAACAAAGACTTGCTCTCAGCCTAATAATTAATGATGAAAATGACTAAAAAAAATGCCTCAGAATCGAAAGATTGGCTTGATCGTCTTGCCAACATAAATCTTCATTTTGGGCGTTTTGCTAGCGATATTGGCAGCGTAATAATTCTTGCCATTGCCCTGATTTCGCTCCTGGCCTTACTTGGGCTCACAGACGGTAAGCTCATCACACTCTGGGTCGATGCTCTCAGAGATTGGTTTGGGTGGGGTAGTTATCTTGTGGTTGCCTCGATTGGGATGATTGGGGGGGGCATGCTTCGTCGTTCTGATGACCCTCTCCCATGGGGACGTATCTTTGCCCTGGAAGTCGGCGCCTTCTTAACCCTGGGATTGCTGACCGTTTTAGGAGGCCGATCTCTACAGGAAGCAGAACAAGGTCTTGGGGGGGGGCGGATTGGTTGGGGTTTGGACCAAACCCTGAGCAGGCTCATTAGCCCAGGGGGTAGCCTTCTCACCTTTCTTGTTGGAACAATTCTTGCAGCAATGAGTGGCTTTAATCTTTGGCCTCGACTTGAAGGCTGGTTGCTTCAAGTGGCGGGAGAAGGAATAACGGAAAAGAGAGAAGTGTTCCAGGAGGAAGAAAAAGGGCAAGATAATGAAAAAATCTCTCGAAAAACTACAAAAACAAAACTCCCTCCTGAATTCAGAAAATCTTTTTCCGCGGCGGATAAAGAAGATGAACGCCCGGCCAAGCCACGGCCACGCGATGAACGCCTTCCTCCCCTGACCCTTTTATTAAGCGAACGCAGGTCTCGCGTGGATGAACGTACTATTAACCAGACCGCCGGGCTGATTGAAAAAACACTTGATGAGTTCGGTATTCCCGCACAGGTAATTGGTTTCCGTGTTGGTCCGGCGATCACCCAATTCGCCGTTCAGCCAGGTTTCATTGATAAAAGCACTAATGGGGACGAAGAACAGCGCATGAAGGTTCGCGTTGCCCAGATCGCTTCATTAAAAAAGGATTTATCCCTCGCTCTTTCTGCGCAACGATTACGTATCGAAGCCCCTGTACCGGGTCGCCCCTATGTCGGGATTGAAGTCCCGAATTCTCGCGTAGAAGTGGTTCGCCTGCGTTCTATATTAGAAGCGGATGCTTTTGATAAAAGCCACTCACCACTGGCGATTGCGTTGGGGAGAGATGTTTCAGGACATCCAATCGTAGCTGATTTATCTAAAATGCCTCACCTTTTAATTGCTGGTTCAACAGGTTCAGGAAAATCGGTTTGTATTACCTCCATCGCAACCTGCCTGGCAATGAATAACTCGCCCGAAGATTTGCGCATGGTGATGGTAGATTCCAAAATGGTCGAGTTAATCCGCTTCAATGGGTTGCCTCACCTCTATGGCAAAGTTGAAACAGATATTGATCGTATTCAGGGTGTCCTGAGATGGGTTGTATTGGAGATGGAGCGGCGTTATAAACTCCTTGAGGTGGAAAGCTCGCGCGATATTGCCGCGTATAATCGCAAGGTTTTGCGCCGAAAAGATGGTGTTGCGATGCCGAGAATAGTAGTTTTGATCGATGAAATGGCTGATCTGATGATGAGTGCCCCTGATCAAACCGAGCATAATCTTGTTCGTTTGGCACAGATGGCGCGCGCAACCGGCATCCATTTGGTGATGGCCACCCAGCGTCCCAGCACAGATGTGGTAACAGGGTTAATTAAGGCAAACTTCCCGGCGAGAATCGCATTTGCAGTCACATCTGGTGTTGATTCGCGCGTAATTCTGGATAGCGTTGGGGCCGAGAATCTGCTCGGAAACGGAGACATGCTTTTCCTGAGTCCTGAAGCGGGTTCTCCATCCCGGGTGCAAGGAGTAATGATCACAGACGAAGAGATAGAAAAAGTGATTACTTATTGGCAGGAGAGCAGACCTGACGAAGAGGGAAGCTCACCTTGGGAGAGATTGCTTGGGGAATCTGACGAGGATGAAGATGAGGTGTTGATAGAGCAGGCGATCCAGGTGATTCAAAATTCTCAACGCGCTTCGGCCTCACTTTTACAACGTCGTTTGCGGATCGGGTATCCTCGTGCTGCACGCCTGTTGGATTCTCTTGAAGATTTGGGACTTGTGGGACCGGCATTGGGCGGAGGGCGGGAGCGAGATGTTTTGATCTTGCCCAATGAGGACGACGAATTCTAACATTACAGTTATTCTGAGTGGTATGATTGGGCAACTAAAATCAATGGAGTCCTTTGTGGAAAATACTGTAAAAGTCGAGAAAGAAACACTAACGGATCGTTTGCGATCCTTATTCAAATGGGTGCTTGATCCCATTGGCGCTTTCTTAAATCGACTTGGTCTGACACCAAATACAATCACAATCCTGGGCTTGGTCGGAAATATGGTGGGCGCTTTTTTTCTGGCTAAAGGAAATATGCTTTGGGGTGGTTTGATGGTTCTGATCATGTGGCCGATTGATGCATTGGATGGGACAATGGCGCGGTTACGTGGGGAACCCAGCGATTTTGGTGGTTTTGTTGATTCAGTGACAGATCGATATTCTGAATTGGTAATCTATGGTGCCCTGCTTTTTTATTTTCTTGGGCAAGGTGATACCGTGGCTGCCATGCTTGTCTTTGCGGCTGCTTCAGGATCTATACTGGTATCTTATACCCGGGCAAAAGCAGAAGGGCTTGGTTTTGAAGCCAAGATTGGTGCATTGACCCGTGTCGAGCGCTATTTTGTATTGGCCCCAGGACTGATCTTTAACTTCCCCATAATTGCGATGTGGATAATCGCCATCCTGGCAAACTTTACTGCCTTGCAGCGAATCTGGTATGTCCGTCAACAGGCCCATAAACATTTTTAGAGCTGCTTAAGGAATAAAATGACAGAAGGATTTTACATCGGTTCGTTTTTTATTCGTTTTTATGGGATCATTCTAATGTTGGGGGCATTGGCGGGTGCGATCCTCGCGCAAAAAGAAGCCAAGCGACATGGACATGATCCGGAGATTCTTTGGGATCTGATGATTTGGCTGATTCTTGCCGGAGTTATCGGAGCGCGTCTTTGGCATGTTTTCACACCATCACCATCTTCCATTGCAGAAGGGTTTACAACCGCATATTATCTCAGCCACCCACTGGACTTAATTGATACACGTAATGGTGGCTTGGGGATTCCAGGCGCGATCATTGGTGGGTTGATTGCCCTATATTTCTTTGTGCGAAAGCGAAATCTATCCTTTTTCGAATGGACAGATATTGCGGCTCCCGGCCTTGCTTTGGGGCAAGCAATCGGCCGCTGGGGAAACTTTGTCAATCAGGAGCTTTATGGTGCACCAACCTCATTGCCCTGGAAAATCTTCATTGACCCTGCACATCGCTTAAGCGGATTCCGGGACCAGGCTTATTATCACCCTTTGTTTCTTTATGAGGCCCTTTGGAATTTAGGCAATATGTTGATCCTGTTGTGGGTGGGACGACGCTTTGTAAATCGGTTAAAAAACGGCGATATCTTTTTGCTCTACTTGATTATTTACCCCTTGGGACGTTTTTTGCTTGATTTTTTGCGGCTTGATGCAGCCATGGTGGGTGGATTCAATGCCAACCAAACTGTGATGGCAATTGTAGCCCTTCTCTCAGCGCTAAGCTTGATGGTTCGCCATCGGAAAATCTCAACATCACCTTAAGGGACTCTTGTCTTATTGACACCGCGAATAGCCACCACTATCCTGATTGGGTGCTGGCAGTTTTTAAAACCTTTGGAAATAAAATGATTCACATAGAAAATTTAAGTAAAAAATTTAATGACTTTTTAGCCGTTGATAATGTCACCCTGGATGTAAAGCCGGGCCAGATATTAGCCTTGCTAGGGCAGAATGGTGCGGGAAAAACCACAACTATTCGGATGCTGACAGGACTTTTACGCCCCACCCAGGGTCGGGCGGAAGTTGCCGGATATGACGTTGAAAAAGAATCAACTCAGGTACGCGCATCCGTTGGGGTGCTGACGGAACACCATGGCCTATATCTGAGAATGACAGCTGTGGAATACCTCGATTTCTTTGGCAAGGTATATCGTCTTAGTGATGATGCTCGCATGAAACGCATCAATCACCTTCTTGAGTATTTTGGGTTAGTAGAAGCTTCCCATCGACGGATTGGCGAATATTCAAAGGGGATGAAGCAAAAACTTGCTCTGGCACGTTCCCTTATTCACGAGCCACCCGCCCTGCTCCTGGACGAACCCACCTCTGCAATGGATCCTGAGAGTGCCCGGCTTGTCCGTGACGAGATTGCCAGTTTGCGCTCATCGCAGCGCGCGATTGTAATTTGCACCCACAATCTGGCCGAAGCTGAAGCCCTTGCGGACCAAATTGCGATCATTTACCGCGGCAGGATTCTTATCAGGGGAAAATTGGCAGAATTGAAAGAGAGAGTCCTTGGGCCGGCAGAATATGAGGTCAGCTTTTCTAAAAAATGGGATAATAAAAGTCTCAAGCCTCCCGCAGGGGTGGAGATTGTAGCAAGAGGGTCCAGGAGTATTCGCTTTCGCTCTGAACAGCCCCAAAAAAATAATCCCTTATTATTGAAAATACTTTCCATGAAGGAAGCTCCAGTTCTCACTTTGCAGGAAGTGCCACGGAGCCTTGAGCAGGTGTACCTTAAAACCATGTCTGATGCTGGGGGAGCCCTCTTGCAATGAAAGAAAAACTGACCCCCGTATGGTTGCTTGCTCAACGTGAACTTCGCGACCAGTTTCGAGATTGGCGGATCCTCTTCCCCTTAATCGTTCTTACGCTTTTATTCCCCCCGCTGATGAATGCAGGAGCAGGTGCCGCAGTTTCGTTCATGAACAATTATGGCGGAGATTTGATCCTTGATCGCCTGGTCCCATTTTCTATTCTGATCATAGGTTTTTTTCCCGTTACCGTCTCTCTCGTGGTTGCACTCGAATCTTTTGTCGGAGAGAAAGAGCGCGGTACGATCGAGCCTTTATTGGGAACACCCTTTCTTGATTGGCAGCTTTATCTGGGTAAATTACTGGTAGGTATCTTTTTTCCATTAGCAGCAAGTTATTTGGCGATTGGGCTTTACCTTTTTATGGTCAGTAAACAGGATCTGGCACTGCCTCCAGTTCATCAATTGGTGCAGTTGCTCACGCTGACAGCCGCACATGCTGTATTGATGGTTAGCGGGGCTATAGCTATCTCCACCCAGTCAACATCGGTACGGGCGGCAAATTTGCTGGCATCATTTATTGTAATGCCAGTCGCATTTCTAATTCAAGGTGAAAGTGTATTACTCTTTTGGGGCAACGACCAGGTTCTCTGGCTGGCGGTAATTGCGGTCCTTATATTGGCAGCTTTGCTGATTAGAGTTGGACTGGCCCATTTTCAACGCGAATATCTCCTGGGACGAGAAATCGACTCTTTCAAATTTAAATGGATTTGGCAAACATTTAAGGGGGCCTTTATTGGAGAATCGTATTCGCCATTTAAATGGTATCAAGTTCAGGTTGTCGGGATGCTGCGCAAACTCAAGAGGCCTCTCCTGCTCATTGTTGTGATCACGATATTTGGGAGTATTGCATCTTACCAGTGGACAACCTCCATGATCCCGGCTGATTTCAGCGCAGTTACCCAGGAAGATATAGATGAGGCTCTGGATCAATTCCAATTCGCAGCCGGGCTGCCTTCGGATGATGTAGATATCTCATTTGGCTTTATTTTTTTACATAATATCCAGGCTGTTTTGATGATGTTATTTTTTGGACTTTTCTCCTTTGGCGTTCTGGGAGAGTTGGCCTTCTCTGTGAATATTGGTGTTTTGGGAGGCTTAATGGCAGTTCTTAATGCTTTGGGTCTGCCAGTTTGGACATTATTTACTGCGGGCATTCTTCCGCATGGTATTTTTGAAATTCCGGCGATCATTTTTGCGGGAGCAGGCATTCTCTATTTTGGAGCAATCATGGTGACACCTGATCCTACAAAAACAATGGGGGAGGTTTTTATTCACGCGGTGGCAGATTGGTTCAAAATAGGTGTGGGCGTTATTTTTCCTCTTTTGTTAATTGCCGCGTTAATCGAAACTTTTATCACCCCGAAAATTTTATTGAGCATCATGCAATAAACTGGGAGCATTATGGCAAAAATAATTATATTGGGCTCATCCAATGCGATCGCAAATAAAGATCATGAAAATACGCATATGGTATTGATTGGAAACACGCGCATAGTATTGATCGACAGCCCGTCTAATCCGATTTTGCGCTTGCAGGATATTGGCGTTGAGTATAACGACATTACAGATTTGATACTGACCCATTTTCATCCGGATCATATTTCAGGTGTCCCAATTTTCCTGATGGATATGTGGCTGCGGGGGCGCACAAAGCCACTGGATATTTATGGACTCGATTACACACTGGAGCGGATGGAAAATTTGATGGATGCTTATGGCTGGAAGAATTGGCCAAAATTTTTCCCCGTGACCTTCAACAGGCTTCCATCTGAGGAAATGACCCCGGTCCTGAGCAGCGCAGATTTTGATATCTTCTCCTCCGAGGTCCGTCATATGGTCCCCACAATTGGATTGAGAATGGAATTTAAGGATAGCAATAAAATAGCGGTCTATTCTTGTGATACACAACCTTGCCAGGAGGTTGTGCGTCTTGCCCGGGGAGCTAATATTCTCATTCACGAGGCTTCGGGTGATGTGATTGGTCATTCCTCTTCGAAGCAGGCTGCCGAGATAGCCGTAGAAGCCGATGTTGGGCAACTTTATCTCATTCATTATCCTACCGGTGACTTTTGGCAGGATAATCTTCTCGAAGATGCCCGCAATCATTTCGATGGAAAGGTCACCCTGGCAGAAGATTTAATGGTTTTAGAGGTCTAACTATTGATATTCAGATAAACAGGTTATGAGCGTCCCGCAGGTTTATGTTGCTTTAAAATCCGAATCACGGGAACCTGCGGGACGTTTTACTTAGGATTGGGGGAATCTCATCTTTTTTTGTTTTGCTGTATAATATGCGCCATGTTTGAAAACGATCTTCGCCCCGAATTAAATTCCCGCCGCGGTGAGGGGACAGCCTGGGTCTTAACCCTTGTTGTTTCATTTGCAATGGGCTTCCTAAACTGGCAGTTGGATAATATTCCCGTTGCAGCCCGGGTCTTTTGGGGATTTTTGTTGTTTGCAGCGCTGAGCATTTCCCTGGGCAATTGGATGGATCGAAAAACCATCATGCGAGTGGATGTTGACGGGATCGCGTTTGAGAATGGACTCCGCAAAGTCAGGTTGAGCTGGTCTGAGATTGAGAACGTAAACGTGCTGCCGTTGCGGTGGGGCAGATCTGTTCAGGTGATCGGCAGCGAGTCGCATTTTGAGTTCCGCACCCTGGGAAAAGTGCAATATCAGGGAGAAGTACGCGGTCGTTTGGGGTTTTCTGAAGGGCAGGCTGTCCTGGATGAAATCTTGAGTGCAACGAATCTTGTTTTGCAGAATGAAGAAAAAGGGAGTTATTATTATTCCCGCTCTTGATGATTACGTTTCGTGGATCACGCATCACGCTAACGGATAGTGTGATGCGATTTTTTTTGTTAGGAAGGTGAAGGATGAATATAGACGAACAAATCGAACTGTTAATGCAAGGCACTGAGTATGGCGATGAGGCTTTGAAAGAAGCGATGACCAAGGAACTCCGCCAACGCTTGATCGAGGCCGAAAAAGAAGCCCGCCCCTTGCGCGTCTATTGTGGTTATGATCCAACTTCGACCGATCTGCATTTGGGACACACAATTTCCATGCGAAAGTTGCGCCAATTTCAGGATTTGGGGCATGAAATAACTTTCCTGATCGGGAGTTATACGGCTTTGGTTGGTGATCCCTCTGATAAAAATAAAGCCCGACCAATTTTAACTGAAGAGCAAGTCATGGAATATGCAAAAACCTACTCGGACCAGGCTTTTCGAGTTTTAGACAAAGAAAAGACCATTGTTCGTTACAACGGTGAATGGCTTTCGAAGTTAACCCTTGTTGATTTAATTCGTCTTGGGCAGAATTTTACTGTCCAGCAGTTTTTGGCACGAGAAAATTTTGCGAAGCGGTTGGATTCCGGTGAGCCTATCTACATTCACGAGACCTTTTACCCCCTCATGCAAGGATATGATGCGGTCTCGATGGAAACAGATGTACAGATTGGCGGCACAGATCAACTATTTAATATTCTGATGGGGGGGCGAAAATTGCAAGAGGCGCATGGACAAAAACCCCTTGTTGGTGTGATCTGTGGTATTTTGCCAGGAACAGATGGCGTGCAGCGTATGTCGAAATCTATCGGCAATATCGTTCCGATCAATTCAGGGGCTGATGACATGTACGGAAAGGTGATGTCTATCCCTGATGCGGCGATGGAAAGTTATTACCGTCTGGTTACCCGCTTTGGTGTAGCTGAAATTGATGCGTTTTTGGGAGCTGTTGCCTCCGGCGAGATGCATCCACGAGATGCCAAGATGAAACTTGCCCGTGAGATTGTAAGCATTTTCTATGGAGAAGATGCAGCTCAACCTGCCGAAGATGCCTTTATAAAGCTCTTTCAGAAAAAGGATATCCCTGATGACATGCCGGAGTATTCGCTGGCGGAAGGCCAGTCAATATTGGATGTTCTGCTCGCAACAGGTTTGGTAGACAGCAAATCCAACGCTCGACGTATGGTGGATCAGAAAGCTGTCCGACTGGATGGGGAGACCCTTGATCGTGCAGGAGATGCCTTTCCACATCCCGGCGTATTGCAAGTTGGCAAAAGAAAATTCGTACGCATCAAATAACCACAGTGAAAAAATTATTCTGATTGGTACAGGTGTAAATTCAGAAAACATAATCGAAGTTCTCATAAAAGGTTTTTTTGTGGGAACTTCGTAATTTACGGCAGACATCTCTCATAATAATAGATCTCTTGCATAAGTGCTCTTGCCACCGTCCTTCGCGTAGCATACTCGCAGGGTACGGCGGAGGTAATAGGAGAGCCTGCGCCGAGGACGGCGTAGGGAGCAAAATGGAAAAAGACTTTTGCAAGCAGTCTAATATATCAATAACCGGTTTAGCGCGTTCCACACAACGGGTCTACGTTATAATTGCGCTGGTATTTTCAGAAACATTTGGTCTGCATGTATTAAAATTGAAATTTATTTGGAGGAATTTGTGTATAAAAAACTGTTTATACCTGGCCCAACCCATGTTGTAGATGAGGTTTTGGAAGCGATGGCGATGCCGATGATCGGACATCGCGATTCTTTGTATTCAGACATGCATGGAGAGGTGGTCGAGAAACTCAAGAAAATGCTTTATACAAATAATCGCATTTATCTTTCAACATCCTCTTCAACCGGCATGATGGAAGGCGCGATTCGCAACTGTGTGATGAAAAAAGCACTGATGACAGATTGTGGTGCATTTTCCAAGCGTTGGGCGCAAATCGCGACAGCGAATGGCAAGCAAACCGAAGTCATTAAAGTTGAGATGGGGGAAGCCATCACGCCTGAAATGGTGGACGAAAAACTTGCGCAGGGTGGGATTGATTCGGTCTGTATAACCTTTAACGAAACCTCGACAGGGGTCACAAATCCCCTCAAAGAGATCGCCGCGTTGGTCAAAGAAAAATATCCAGATGTTCTCGTTCTTGTGGATGCGGTCAGTATCATGGCGGGTGCCGAAATTCGTGTGGACGACTGGAACCTTGATGTTGTCCTGGCTGGTACCCAAAAAGCCTTTGCCATGCCCCCGGGACTTTGTGTAGTCACCGTCAGCGACGCCGCTTTTGCGCGTTCTGAGAATATGGAAAATAAAGGCTATTACTTCGATTTTGTTGCCCTCGAAGGCAAAGCCGTGAAAAATCAGACTCCCGCAACCCCGGCCATCAGTCTGATCAATGCTCTCAACGTACAAATGGATCGCATCCTTGCTGAAGGTGTGGAAAAGCGTTTTGCCCGTCATGCAGAAATGGCAAAGTATATTCAGGATTGGGCGAGAAAATATTTTGGGCTTTACGCTGCGGATGAAAAATATCTTTCTCCAACCGTAACAAATATAACCAATACACGGAATATCAGTGTTGCCGATCTAAATAAAGAATTGGCAAAACGCGGGGCGATGCTCTCAAACGGTTATGGAGTTCTTAAAGAAAAAGCCTTCCGTATCGCGCATATGGGTGATATTCAGATGGAAGATCTTCGCTGGCTTACATCTCAGATAGAAGAGATTCTTGATCTCTAAATAATTGGAGGAAATAAATGAAAGTATTAATCTGTGATGCCACAGCAATCACAGCACTCGATATGATTTCTGACGCCGGAATTGAAGTTGTCAATAGACCCGATATTACGCCCGAAGAATTATTGGAAGTCATCCATGAATACGACGCAATGGTTGTCCGCAGCCGCACCAAAGTCACTGCCTCCCTGATTGACAAGGCAACCAGGCTCAAAGCCATTGTTCGTGGAGGGGTTGGTTTGGATAATATCGATGTTGAATATGCTGGCTCAAAAGGAATCCAGGTTCTCAACACCCCCAGCGCGTCCACCGCTGCTGTAGCCGAATTAACCATTGGTTATATTTTTGCCCTTGCACGCCATATCCCGCAGATGACTGCCTCGATGGAAGGTGGTGAATGGGCCAAAAAATCCTTCTCGGGAACAGAAATAGCAGGAAAAACCCTGGGACTTGTGGGTATTGGGCGGATTGGGCAAGCCACAGGTCAGAAAGCGAACGCGCTTGGGATGACTGTAGTCGCCTACGATCCTTATGTCACAGAAGCTGAGGGAATCGAACTCGTATCTCTCGAGGATCTTTTAGCCTGTGCAGACTTTATCAGCCTGCATGTTCCTTACACTAAAGAAACACATAATATTCTGGACGCTGATGCCTTTGAAAAAATGAAAGCTGGCGTGTATATCATCAATTGCGGGCGGGGAGGCACAATTGATGAAGATGCCCTCTTTGATGCGCTGAAAAGCGCCAAAGTTGCTGGTGCCGCCCTCGATGTTTATACCGAAGAACCGAGTATGGGGCATAAATTGTATACCCTTGATCGAGTAATTGGTTCCCCCCATATTGGTGCGGGCACTGTTGAAGCAAAGGCCCGCGTTGGCACAGAGGTCGCAAAGAACGTAATTAACGTTTTGACAAAATAGAATTTTCTAATGTGTAGAGCACGTTGAAGCATAGAGCATAACGAATTTTATAAAGTTTTCCCTCGTGTTCCCAGGTGCTCTTTGTTTTGGGCAATATTCTTCAGGAGAAAAAATGGCAAAGCTAAAACCTTTTAAGGGTATCCGCTACAACCCAGATAAAATTAGCGATATGGCTACCGTAATCAGCCAACCTTACGATCGCATCCGCCACGGTTTACAAGAGAAATATTACGCCCTCAGCGATTACAACGTGACACGCATGATTAAGGGTAAGGAGTTTGAGACAGATAACTCAGATGAAAATGTATATACTCGCGCCCAGGCTTTTTTGACCAAATGGCTTGCCGAGGGCATATTGATTCGCGAAGATAAGCCCGCTATCTACGTGTACCATCAGGAATTTTCACTCAACGGAGAGCAAGTCACGCGTAAGGCAATAATTTCAGCGCTTGAGTTGGCCCGCTTTGAAGAGGGAATTGTTTTGCCGCACGAGCGCACTCACGATGGCCCCAAAATGGATCGGCTCAATCTCACTCGATCTACCGAGGCCTACTTTGGTAATATCTTCACTCTTTATCCAGATGCAGAAAACAAAATCGATACCATCCTTGATGCCGCCATCCAGCGCGAACCTGATGTGGATGTGCGCGAACTCTTCGAAAAAGATGTTCGTCAAAAACTGTGGATTGTTACCGACGATGCGGTCCTGGCAGTTGTGCAAGCCGAAATGGCATCCAAGACAGGACTTATCATCGCAGATGGACATCATCGCTACGAAACGGCGCTCGCTTATCGTGATGAGCAACGTGCAAAATTTCCTGACGCCCCCCCAGATGCTGGATTTAATTATCTGATGGTTGCCCTGGTCAGCATGAGCAATCCTGGGCTGACAATTTTGCCAACCCATCGTCTGATTTTTGATTATAAAAAAATGAGCGCTGGTGATATTCTCGCCAAAGCTGCAGAATTCTTTGAGATTGATGAAGTGGTTAGTCGGGCTGCGTTGGAATCCAAAATGGAATCTGCGGTTGGCAAAATGGGTTGCTTCGGTCTGGCGACGAAAGACCGTTTCCACTTCCTGACCCTGAAATCTGCTTCCATCATGGAGACTCTTGCCCCGTCCCGTGCACAGGTTTGGCAAACCCTGGACGCGAGCATCTTGCATAAACTTCTCCTTGAGCATGTGATGGAAATCAGCGAGGCGACAATCGACGCGATAGAGGGTATTGAATATTTGCGTGAAACTGATCTTGGATACGATCGTGTTGCTGCTGAAGAGACTACCCTCCTTTTCATCGTCAATGCGACTCGCATGGAGCAAATCACCGCATGTACCGAGATGGGCGAAAAAATGCCCCAGAAATCGACAGATTTTTACCCTAAAGTCGTCACAGGCTTGGCGATCCTGGATGTTGGAGTGGACGAACGGCTATAAGAATTAGGAAATTAATCAGCCTGGATCAACGTCAAAACTCAGATCGGCGCGGTTTTATATCTGCAATAATTAGCCTGGAAAAAATGTTGACACCAGCCCCGCCTATGCTATAATACAACCCGTTAAGCTCCTGCTGAGTTCTTGGCCGGGGCAAATTCTTGTAAAAACCCAAGCTTTCCCGCACTCAGGCGCTGGGACGAAGACCATCCTCGCAGGGGTTGCGGTGAAGTGAAGATTGGAGAAAAAATGAAGTACGCTATTGTTGAAAATGGCGGCAAGCAGTATAAGGCCGTCGAGGGTGAGACGATCGAGGTTGATCGCTTGCCTGATGAAGTGGGCGATAAGATTGAACTAGATCGTGTTCTGATGGTTGTGGATGATGAAAAATTCACAGTTGGAACCCCTGAAGTTGGCGGTGTAAAAGTTAGTGCAACTGTTGCAGCGCATTTCAAGGGGAAAAAAGTGATCGTTTTCAAATATCACCCAAAGAAACGTTATCGTCTTAAAAAAGGACATCGTCAACAGTATACTCGCTTGGAGATCAATGCAATTGGCAAAGCTGCGGTCATAAAGGCAGCAAAAGCTGAAGCGACGCCCGTAAAGGAAGAGAAAGTCGAACCCAAAACGGCTGAGCCAGTTGCAGTTAAGAAACCTGCAGCAAAAGAATCTGCTGCCAAGAAACCGGCGGCAAAGAAACCGGCAGCCAAGAAACCCGCTGCGAAGAAGCCTGCGGCGAAAAAACCCGCCAAAACGGCGAAAAAAAATTAGTGAGCTTGTGAGGTAATTATGGCACATAAAACAGGTGGCGGTTCAACCCGCAACGGTCGAGATAGTAAATCAAAACGTCTTGGTGTAAAAAAATACGCAGGCGAGTCCGTGATTTCCGGAAATATTTTGGTTCGCCAGCGCGGTACGCGCATTAAACCCGGCCTCAATGTTGGCGTTGGGCGTGATCACACTCTCTTCGCTGTTGCTGAGGGTAAGGTGATGTTCGATATAAACCGTGGACGCAAACGAGTAAATGTTGTTCCGGTTCAAAGCTAAGCCTCACTGCAAAAAGGAAAGAAAATGAAGCCCGAAATTCATCCCACTTATTACCCAGAATCCAAAGTTTCCTGCGTGTGCGGGAAAACATGGATAACTGGTTCTACTCAGCCCGAAATTCACACAGAAATTTGCTCGAATTGTCATCCCTTCTACACTGGTGATTTACAACGTCTCGTTGATACCGAGGGTCAGGTTGATCGTTTCTACAAACGCTTGCAGGCTCGCCGGGAGTATGTTGATGCCAAAGATGCGAAGGAACAGGCGCTTATCTCTCCAACCCGCCCAATCGCGGAATTGGATCTCGGCAAACGCGGAACTGATGCCTTGTTGAAAGCTGGCATTACCGATGTTGGCGAATTTATGAAAAAATATAATGAAGGCGAGAAAGTTGTACTAGCGATTACTGGCTTTGGTCAAAAATCGCTAATTGACGCCAAAAAGGCTTTGCGCGCGATGGGCTACGACCTCTCTGAGGTTGCGGAAGCCTAAGGATTGCGCAAAATTAAATCTCAGGTACACTTAATGGGCAGAAGCATTCGCGACTGCCCATTTTTTATAGGGGACTTGAACCTTGATTTATGAAGAAATATGGTGAGGAGAAGCATGAAGCATACAAATGGCTCTATCGAAGTCATCACCGGGTCCATGTTCTGTGGAAAGACAGATGAGCTGATCCGTCGATTACGCAGGGCAACCATAGCCCGTCAAAAGGTACAGGTTTTTAAGCCGGCAATTGATATTCGTTACGCTGTGGAGAAGGTTTCTTCTCATGCGGGCGCAGAATTTGCAGCGATGCCCATTGAAGTAAGTCGTGAAATATTGGCACATCTTCTGGATGGCGTTACGGTTGTCGCCATTGACGAAGCACAATTTTTTGACGCAGATGTGATTGCAGTTACTGAAGAGTTGGCCGAGAAAGGCATCCGGGTGATCGTTGCCGGACTGGATCAGGATTTTCGCTCCGAACCTTTTGGACCCATGCCCGCACTTTTGGCGCAGGCTGAAGAAGTATCCAAATTGCGTGCTATTTGTATGGTCTGTGGAGGGGAGGCAAGCCGCACACAGCGCCTGGTTAATGGAGAGCCCGCTCATTATGATGATCCCATTGTCATCGTGGGCGCCGATGAGCTCTACGAGGCACGTTGCCGCAAACATCACGTGGTGCCTCGATAGAAGTCGTACGTAAAAAACATCATAATAAACCATTTGATCAAGAGGTTAATTGTGGAAGACTATAAAAATTTTCTCGAAGAAATCCTTATTTCAAAAGAAGATCTCCAGACACGCATTGCCGAATTAGGCGCAGAGATCAGCAAAGATTATTTGGGCAAGGAACTGCTCCTGGTATGTATTTTGCGAGGTGGCGTATTCTTCACGGTTGATTTGATGAAAAAGATCGACATCCCGCATGTAGTGGAATTTATGGCAATTTCCTCTTATGGGGCGGGGGCAAGGGAATCGACAGGAGATGTGCGCGTAACCCTTGATTTGCAAATTAACATTCGGGACAAACACGTACTGCTTGTTGAAGATATTATTGATAGCGGACTCACCCTCGCATCCGTCATAGAAAGACTCTCAGCCCAACACCCCGCCTCTCTCGAAGTTTGTACCCTGCTTGATAAAGCTGCCCGCCGTGAAGTTGATGTTCCCCTCAAATATCGAGGGTTTAATATCGAAGATAAATTTGTCTTTGGATATGGCCTTGATATCGATGAGTTTTTTCGAGGTTTGCCCTTTATCGGTGTTGTTGATTTAGATAAATACGAACCTGCCGATTAAATAATGGTCAACAAATCCCAGCCTCCTGGAGAAGAAAACAAGAATACCCATTCTTCTTCTTATGCTGGGCGATGGGTTGCGCGAGTAAATGAAAAAATTATTGCTCATGGTGGTACACCCGAGCAAGCAAGCCATGCGGCGAAAAAATCCCGCCACAAAGAAATCCCTGAGATCCTCTATATGTCTCCTGCTGAACCCCTGGTAACCTCCCCTTTATTATCTGCAGTTGTGGATGCGATCCCGGCAGACCAACCTTTGTTTTTGATCGGAGGCGCTGTCCGCGATACTTTGCTTGGACGGGTTAGCCACGACCTTGATTTCAGCTTGCCTGTACTCGGCGGAGTGCCTGGCGATGTTCTAAAGCTTGCCCGGAAAGTAGCGAATCGAATTGGTGCTGCCTACTATCCGCTCGATGCTGAGCGGGGCGCTGCCCGTCTTGTTCTACTCCACAATGATGGTACTCGCCATATACTCGATTTTGCTGCCTTCCGCGGTGACGACCTTGAAGGTGACCTGCGTGGGCGAGATTTCACCCTCAACGCCATTGCCTTGGATGTGCATTCACAAGCTATTTACGACCCTCTTGGCGGGGTTGCTGACTTGCTCGCCAAGAATTTACGTCTTTGCTCTCCTGCCAGCCTTAACGACGATCCTGTCCGCATTTTGAGGGCTATCCGACAGGCAGCAGATTTTGGCTTTCATATCCTTCCTGAGACGAGGGCGGCAATGAAAGAGGCAGTTCCTGCTCTTTATCAAACATCTCCCGAACGCCAAAGGGATGAACTATTTCGAATCCTGGATGGGAAACAACCCTCAACTGCATTCCGTGCGCTTGAAATGCTCGATGTTTTTCCTGCAATCCTTCCAGAATTGTCTGCGCTAAATGGATGCGTACAGTCATCTCCGCATGTGGATGATGTTTGGTCCCATACATTGACTGCACTGCGCCATCTCAAGTCGATTCTAAATGCCCTTTCTGTACAATATGATTCGAGCATGGCCTCCGAGTTTCATAATGGACTTCTTGTTTTGCGGTTGGGGCGTTACCGTGAAGACTTTGCTGCACATTTTGGGGTGAGGCTAACGACCGAACGTTCTTTGCAGGGTTTGCTCTTTTTCGCTACACTCTACCACGATGTCGGCAAGCCCTTGACAAGGAAAACCGGTGATGATGGCCGTATTCGCTTTTTGGGACATGAGGGTGAAGGTGCGGCTATAGCAACTGAACGTGCAAGAGCCCTGCATATGAGCAATGATGAAATCGACAGATTGGATCGGATTATTCGCGGTCATTTGCGCATCCACTCAATGACGAGGCAGCTGCTTGATGAAGGGAAGCAACCCTCCCGGCGAGCGATCTATCGCTTTTTCCGGGATACACAAGATGCAGGAGCAGATATTATCCTGCTTTCTCTGGCGGATTTGCGCGCGACTTATGGACATGGATTGCCGGAGGATGTTTGGAAGGCAGAATTGGATATTTGCCGCTTATTGCTCGAGAATCTTTGGGAGCGGCCCACAGAAGTCGTTAAACCACCTGCTTTGCTCAATGGGCATGAAGTGATGAAGGCCTTCGATATGAGCCCTGGTCCGTTAGTAGGAAGATTGCTTGAGGCAATCCGGGAGGGGCAGGCTGTTGGTGAGATCGAGAAAAAAGACGAGGCCTTGGTTTTTGGCCGAGAATGGTTGGCTGCGAAAAAATAAAAGCAAAGAGCGTAACCTATTAGTTGCGCTCTTTGCTAAAATGATTGTGCTAAGAAAAGGTTGGCTTTGAAGTATTTACCAATTGCGAAATGGGTCCAAACTGTCCTGTGGCGCGCCGTGCAAGGTTTTTGATATGAGCAACCAGAACCTTGTTTGGAATGGGCTTGACTAAAAAATCATCTGCGCCTGCATCCAGTGCACTGGCAACTATTTCCGGGTTATTGAGTGCAGAAATTACAATAATGGGAATGTTGCTGAACGAGCGAATTTTTTTACAGGTTTCCCAGCCATCCATGCCGGGCATCATCAGGTCAAGAAGGATAATATCAGGCTTAATCTCGCGAAGAAGTTCAATTCCATCTGGACCGTTATTTGCCGTTTTGATCTCAAAATTTTGAGACTGTAACAATAATGTTAGTAGCTCAGTCATGGCAATGTCATCATCAATAGCTAAAACTTTAAAAGGCATATTAATTTTTCTCCGTCCCAATTATCCTTTATAAATCGTAAAATAGACCTATCAACCAGTTAACAAATTTGTAAGGTGAGGAATAAGATGGAGGAAAACTGACCAAAATATGGCTTTATGATAAACTATCTTAAGTGAAAATTTCAACCATCTTATGGTGGTTTTTTGCTGTCAAACTGACAAGGAGTTTCAAAGATGCATAAATGGATATATTTATTTGATGAAGTTGCCGAAGCGGAAAAACACGCTGGTGACTGGGATGCAGTTCGTAGTTTGCTGGGAGGTAAAGGAGCGAATCTTGGGGACATGACTCGAATCGGCGTTCCGGTTCCTCCCGGATTTACGGCCACAACCGAAGCTTGTCTGGCGTATCTCGAATCTGGTAATCAATTCCCGAAGGGACTTTGGGAGCAGGAACTGGATGCCATAAAGGCAACTGAATCCGCTACAGGTAAGAAATTTGGTGATCCCAAAAACCCGCTGTTGGTTTCCAGTCGTTCTGGTGCTAAATTCTCCATGCCTGGGATGATGGATACTGTTCTCAACATTGGCATGAACGACGAAGTTGCTGATGGTATGGTTAAGATGACTGGTGATGCGCGATTCGTGTATGATGCTTATCGTCGTCTTGTGCAGATGTTTGGCTCGGTTGTATTAAGGATTGATGATGAAGCTTTTGAGCATCCTTTGAAAGCATATAAAGAAGAGAAGGGCTACAAATCTGACACGGAAATGACAGCCCACGATTGGCAAGCCCTGACTGAGCTTTTCAAAGCTGTCACCAATAAACATAAGGGGTATGATTTCCCACAGGATCCATACGAACAACTGAAGCTGGCAACTGAAGCCGTCTTCAGTTCCTGGAATGGCAAACGCGCTGTTGATTACCGCAATGCGGCCAATATTTCCCATGATCTGGGCACCGCAGTTAATATTCAGACGATGGTTTTTGGCAATATGGAAAACTCAGGAACAGGTGTGGCCTTCACGCGAAATCCATCTACTGGCGAACGCAAGAACTGGGGTGAATATTTGATGAATGCCCAGGGCGAAGATGTGGTCGCGGGAATTCGCAATGCAAAAGAAGTAGGGATGATGAAAGCCGAACTTCCTGAGGCTTACGCTGACTATATCGCCGTTTGTGATAAATTGGAAGCCCATTACCGCGAAATGCAGGATGTCGAATTTACAATTGAGCACGGCAAATTGTGGATGCTCCAAACCCGTAATGGGAAACGAACCGCCAAAGCGGCTGTGACCATTGCTGTTGATATGGCGAATGAAGGCTTGATTTCCAAAGAAGAGGCAGTTACCCGTGTTCAACCCGAACAGGTAGATACACTCCTGCACCCCCAATTTGTGGAAGCAGCCAAACGCGCCGCTGATGATGCAGGCAAGATGTTCGGAACAGGTGTGAACGCGTCGCCCGGAGCGGCTGTTGGTCGGGTCTATTTTGATGCAGACACAGCTGAAGCTAAGGCAAAGGAAGAGGGCCAGGATGTGATCATGGTACGCCCTTTTACCAAGCCGGATGATGTCCATGGCATGCTCGCGGCAAAAGGTATTCTTACCAGCGAAGGTGGCGCAACTTCCCACGCGGCTGTTGTAGCTCGCCAATTTGGTATCCCGTGTGTGGTTGGAGCGTCTGCTGTACGCATAAATATGGAAAAACGGCAATTCGTTTCTGGTGGTGTGACAGTAGTCGAAGGTGATTGGATTTCTGTGGATGGAACCACCGGCGAAGTCTTCCTGGGGAAGATTGATTCCGTTGCCCCGATTTTGGAGGAGCAGACAGACTTGCTCACATTGCTCAACTGGGCCGATGAAATTTCCGCTACCGAAGGGATCCGCACAGCCCCTGAGGGTTGGCCGACCAGGGGTCTCCAGGTTTGGGCCAATGCTGATTATCCCGAAGATGCCCGCCGCGCTCGCTCTTATGGAGCCCAAGGGATTGGACTCTGTCGGACAGAGCATATGTTTTTCGAACCGGAACGCCTGCCCATTGTCCAAAAAATGATTCTCGCAGGTGATGATGTTGAAACGCGTCAGGCTGCCCTCGATAAGCTGCTGCCGTTCCAACGCTCAGATTTTGATGGTCTATTTGAAGCGATGACCGGGCTGCCCGTCATCATCCGCTTGCTTGATCCGCCGCTGCATGAATTTATGCCTGATGAGCGCGAATTGCTCGAGAGTGTGATTGAAGCCCGGGTCAAGGGTGAAGATGCGATTGAAAAAGAAAGGCTTTTGGCGGAAATTGAGGCACTTCACGAGAGCAACCCGATGATGGGATTGCGGGGCGTCCGCCTGAGCGTGATGTTGCCAGAGATCGTGTCCATGCAAGTCCGCGCCATCTTCGAAGCCGCGGCAGATGTCAAATTACGAGGCTTTGATCCACATCCGGAGGTGATGATCCCGTTGACGGGACACGTCAACGAACTGCATTTTATCCAGCCAAAACTGGAGAAGATCGCGGCCGAGGTGATGGCTGAAAAAGGTGTTGAATTCTCCTATAAATTTGGCACGATGATCGAGATCCCCCGCGCCGGCCTGACCGCAGACCAGATCGCTGAAACTGCCGAATTCTTCTCCTTTGGCACCAATGATCTGACCCAGTTTACTTTTGGCTACAGCCGTGATGACGCTGAGCGCAACTTCCTGGTCAAATATGTGGAAGACGGCATCCTCGAGGAAAATCCCTTCCAGACAATTGACCGCACAGGTGTAGGTCAATTGATGGATATTACCGTCAAAAAAGGTCGCGCAACGCGGATTGATCTGGAATGCGGTATTTGTGGGGAGCATGGTGGCGACCCAAATTCAATTGATTGGTGCTATCAAATTGGTTTGAATTATGTATCCTGTTCGCCTTTCCGTGTACCAATCGCCCGATTAGCCGCTGCACATTCCGCGCTGGAGCATCGCGCATAGATTGTTGTTTAGAAAAGAGAAGGGCTGTCATTTTCAAAATGACAGCCCTTTTTTGTAAATTGATTTTAGTTTAGGCTAGGGGCTTGGCCAGATGATCGTCTTTGGTTCGCTGTATCCGTGTTTTTCAACGGTATAGATCACGCCCTGGGACGGGATGGGACACCCTGCTTCATCCTTGACCGTATAGCTGGTCGTGAATTGATCGGAGAACGAAATCGGCCACCACAGATAATATCCATCCTGACAAACGAACATATCCAGGAAATAACCGCGGTCTTTATCTTTGGTCATCTTAACTTGGTTCCAGGTGATGGTAACCTGACTGCCATTGCGGGTGGCAGCAACGTTGCCTGGCGGGCCATATTGATTGTATCCAATTTGTTGCAAGTTGAGTTCATCCAATTTGACAACGGTCTGGATATCCCCACTGACTTCGACTACAGAGGGGGCAACCCAACAAAAATAGTCGAGTTTATCGAACTTCACATACAGCCATTTGCTCAAATTCCAACGGCTGCGGACGGTTCCCTTATCGCCTTCATATAGATCTGCAGCGTGCAGGTAAGCGACATTCGGTCCGTATCTGCAGTGTGCCTGAGCAGCACTGACCACCACCCCAGGGAAAGCAAAGGTTGGCGTTGGAGTAATGGTCGGAGTAGGTGTCTGAGTTGGGGTAGCCGTAATCGTAGCCGTAGCCGTGGATGTCAGAGTCGGGGTTAGGGTACTGGTTGGAGTTGTAGTTTCTGTAAATGTGGCTGTCCAAGCGGCTGCGGTCATAGTCGCTTGCTCTTCTGGCGATGGGCCACAAGCAGTCATTAAAAATACGACGTTCAAAATAAATACCAATTTATTCATGAGATGATTTCCTAACAGTGCGCTTCAAAGCAGGTCACGCCCTGTGAGCTGACTACAGCACTGTGAACGATCTTGGCTGGCAATTCCAGGCGGTCACCGGGGTTCAGGGTAATTATTTGATCTTCCTCCGGCAAAATAAAGGTGATAGAGCCGCGCAAAACGTAAATGATCTTGTTGTATGTGTGGACATGAGGCGGGTAGAGATCATTTGGGCCATTTGACCAGGGTTGATAGGATAAACTCTCCTCTTTCAGAAATTGGCCAATAGCTACTTCCGTGGGGACCTCGCCTGCTTCCCAAGGGGTAATTTTTGGCTTCAAAAAGCTGGATGATCTCAAAATAATTCCTCCAAATGATTACTTTCTCAAATCAGCAAAACTTCCTACTTCAACATTTTCCAAATATTTTTTCAAATCTTTTGTCTTGATGATGATCGCGGTGCCGCGTTGACCGGATCCCCAGAGAGATTTCCTCTGGAGAAAAGACACTTTTATCAGCAAGCAAGCGTAAGGGCTGTTTCAAGCCAATTGGCGCTACGGTGCCGATTGGATAGCCTGTGACACGCAGCACCTCATCTTTGGTTGCCATCGTCATGCGTGATTGTCCAAGATGGGCACGCAATGCTGGCCAGGAAAGTTGGGTTGGCCCGGCGATCATAACCAATACAAATTGATCTTTTTCAATCCGAAAGAGAATGCTGCGGATAATTTGAGAGAGGGCTTGCCCTCGGGCCGCTGCAGCCTCTTCAATTGTTTTAACAGGGGTCTGGTGCGTAAATACTTTGTGAGGCACATTTTCCTTATTCAATGCGACAGAAACAGGTGGGATATTATCCATTTTGTTATTATACATCCATGAGACCATGCTATTCATTGACACCCGCAAAGCTTCAATTTATATTTGGGGGAGGATGGTCGTTGGACTGTTCAAACCTATATAAATTCAATTTGGAGGAGTAATGTTTGTACTTAATGTATTATCCGAAAGCGCAGAAGGACCTGATCTGACCTGGCTTCTTTGGCTCGTGCTTGGTCTTTTTGCGTTGATTGTCATTATTGGATGGATCGCCAGCATAAAAGGAGATAAATCTGTCCAGTCCGCATCTTCAGCCTCAGACGACCTGAAAAAGCTTGAGGGAATTGGACCTAAAGTTGAAAAGATTTTAAATAACGCTGGTGTTACTACGTATGCCGGCCTGGCTGCAATGGGTGCGAAGAAAATAGACGAAATCCTGGATGCAGCCAACCTGCAAATGATGGATTCAGCTGGTTGGATAGAGCAGGCCGTATTGGCGAACAAGGGCGATTGGGATGCTCTCGATACATTAATAGATGAACTCAAAGGTGGACGCCGCGCCTAATTGCAATGATCTTTATCCGACCTCGTCAAGGTATTATTTGACGGGATTTTTCTTTGGAAAATAGGTTGGGTATTGGATGGGGTGGGGGAATATTATTGATGTTACCTTAAATTGGTTAATTTTCCCTAAGTAAAACGTCCCGCAGGTTCCCGTGATTTGGATTTTAAAGCAACATAAACCTGCGGGACGCTCATAACTTTTATATCTGAATATCAATAAGAAGCTTCGATCGCTGCGATAGCCTGGCGCGCCAGCCGGGAGATTTCTTTATCTTTTCGATCCGCTGCGATCGCACTTAAGGTCGGCAGAGCCCGGTCATCCTTGAGCTTTTTCAAGGCCCCGATAGTCTCCTTGCGAACAATCGGAGATTTATCTCCGAGCATCTCCAGCAAATGGATGACAGCTTGATCGCCGCCAATCTCACCAAGACCATTCACAGCTTTCATCCGCAGCCATTCAGTTGGGCTGCCAATCGCCTCAACAAGGATTGGAAGTGCGATTTCTTCAAACTCGATCAATGCCTCAAGAGCAGTCTCGGAAACATCGTAGTTATTATCATAAAAAGCCATTTCCAGCCCCTCAAGTATGCGGGGTTCCTTTAGTGGACGGAGTAGTGCAATGGCGAAGCGGCGTACACTGGGTTCTTTATCGCCCATCACCTCGATCAAATCGTCAAGGGCATCCTTGCCAAACGATGCAATTACCCCCATCAGGGTTTCAATCGCTTCATCTCTTCCCAGCCACCAAAAAGAATCCCGTAACGCTTCCGCCAGATACGGGATCGTGATCGGATCATGAATTTCGCCCAATATTTTTGCGGCGGCCATGCGAACATTAATTTCTACATCGTCGAGGAGATCAGCGATATTTGGGTAGGTCTGTGGAGCACGAAATTTCCCCAGTGCTGTGGCAGCTGCAATGCGCACATCGGGGTCGGCATCGCTCAAAGCGACAAGCAGTTGCGGGATTGCCTGTGGATCACCGATCTCACCCAATGTATTTGCTGCAAGGATTTGCTCCTTGAAATTATTCCCTTTAAGCGAGGTGATAAGAAGCTCAAAAGAAGTCTGAATTTTGAGCTTCCCCAATATTTTAAAAACTTCTTCTTTAGTGGCAGGGGGAGCATTTTTCAGGGCTGCACTTAATGCGGGGAGGGCCTGTGCATCCAGTTTGACCAGAATCCGGGCAGACATTTCACGTAATGTCGGATCCTGACTATCCAGTGCAGAGATTAATGTTTCAGCACCTTCTTCTCCCATCTGCAGGAATTCACTGGCAGCCTGACTGCGCTTATTTATGTCATTGCTGCTGAGAGCCTTTAATAATACTCTCGTGCTTTTTTTATCAGAAAGCCAGGCCATAAAGCCACTCCTTTTAATAGACTTTTATTGTACATCGAATTTTCATCTGTCATGATATTATCAGTGTATTCATTTTGATACAGGATTACTTTATGGCTATCCACTTTCTAAATACCTTTTCTTGCAGTGCACATTTTCCGAAAGAATGGGGCACAGGATTGCTCTCTTTGCTGATTGAATCCGAGCAAGGGCTTATTCTGGTTGATGCTGGACTTGGCAGCGAAGAATATAAAAATCCATCTCTTTTTACCAGAATATTTCGCCGGATCACAAAAATGCCTTTTGATCCACGAGAAACGGCGCTCCATCAAATCCGGCAATTGGGGTATCAACCCGAAGACATTCGGCATATACTGTTGACGCATATGCATTTTGACCATTTGAGCGGGATTGCGGATTTTCCTCAGGCGAAAATTCACTTGTTTCGCGATGAGTTTGATGCTTTTTTGGGGAGAAGAAAGAGCTTTTTCGATTTGGCATATGTCAGAGAGCATATTGCACATCATCCGGTATTTGTGCTGCATGATTTGACTGATGAAAAGTGGTTTGATTTTGATGCGATTCGGCTCCCCTTTTCGCCAGAGATCTGGCTGATCCCGTTGGTCGGGCACACGCGCGGACATTGCGGGGTAGCTGTCAAAACAGAAAAAGGCTGGCATCTGCATTCTGGCGATGCGGCTGCAGATTTCCGGCAGGATATCCCGGCCTGGGCCATTCGCCTTGTCCTGGGACCGCATGAGCCGCGTCTGCGTGCTTTCGGAGAGGCACACCCCGAAGTGGCATTAACCTCATCGCATATGTTTTTGGATTTCTTTGAAAAAAATGACTGAACACGCCCTGTATTTTCACATCCCCTTTTGCCGCCATCGCTGCGCCTATTGCGATTTCAACACCTACGCCGGGCAGGATGCCCTCATCCCGGCCTACGTGGAGGCCCTCTGCCGCGAGATAGAGATCGTTGGGCAGGCTGCGCCGGAAGAAGTTGAGGCCAGCACAATTTTCTTTGGCGGTGGCACGCCCTCCCTCCTGAGCGTCTCGGATTTCTCATCCATTTTTAAAACTCTCCGACAAAATTTCAATTTGAGAGAAGATGCAGAAATTTCATTGGAGGCCAATCCCGGCACGCTCACGGAGCGCTATCTGGAAGGCCTCTACGCCCTTGGATTCAATCGGCTGAGCCTGGGTGTCCAATCAGCGCATCCCGACGAGCTGCGCATGCTGGAGCGCAACCATTCTTATGGGGATGTCATCTCTGCAGCACTTGCCGCCCGAAAAGCAGGCTTTGATAACCTGAGTTTTGATTTGATCTTTGGTTTGCCGGAACAAAGCCTGGAGCGTTGGCAGGCTACCGTTAAATTGATTTTGGGACTGCACCCGAAGCATCTCTCCCTATATGCCCTGACCATTGAAGAGGGGACCCCCTTTGGACTTTGGGCCGAGCGTGGAATGCTCCCGCTACCCGATCCCGATCTGGCCGCGGAGATGTATGAGTGGGCAAGTGATTATCTCTATGCAAAGGATTATCAACAATACGAAATCAGTAATTGGACTAAACCGAATCAAGAATGCCAGCATAATCTGCAATACTGGCGCAACCTCCCCTATCTGGGATTTGGTGCCGGTGGACACGGTTATGCCACCGGGATGCGCTATGCGAACATCCTGGGCATTCAGCCCTATATTGATCGGTTATCCCAAGAAAAAAATCAGCTGAGTTTCCCATTATCACCGGCGGTGGTCAGCAAAGAAATTGTTGGCTCCGAGCAGGAGATGCAGGAACACCTGCTGATGGGTTTGCGCCTGACGAATGAAGGCGTCTCCGCTGAGGCATTTCATACCCGCTTTGGACGCTCGCTGGAAAATGTATTTTCCAAAGAAATTGACGAATTGATCGGGTTGGGTTTGCTTGAGTGGGCAGATAAAAAGACTTCCGAAGTTTCTAAAACTTCGGAAGTCTTACGCCTGACTCCCCGCGGGCGTTTATTGGGGAATCAGGTCTTTCTTCGTTTTGTCAGCTGAGTTTCCCATTATCACCGGCGGTGGTCAGCAAAGAAATTGTTGGCTCCGAGCAGGAGATGCAGGAACACCTGCTGATGGGTTTGCGCCTGACGAATGAAGGCGTCTCCGCTGAGGCATTTCATACCCGCTTTGGACGCTCGCTGGAAAATGTATTTTCCAAAGAAATTGACGAATTGATCGGGTTGGGTTTGCTTGAGTGGGCAGATAAAAAGACTTCCGAAGTTTCTAAAACTTCGGAAGTCTTACGCCTGACTCCCCGCGGGCGTTTATTGGGGAATCAGGTATTTCTCCGTTTTGTTGAAGATTAAGATGTTTTAGTATAGCCCTGGTTGACAGTAACAATTTGGTTCGCCAAACCAATAATCTGGCGGTTGACAAGAGGGAGGTTGCACGCATGCACCAGGTGTTGATGGAGTGCCTGGTTCCCTCGGCGGGGGTGCCTCGGTGGGGCAGATCTGCGGTTCAAAGCCGGTTGGGATAAATCCGTAAGGCGAGCGGCAGGCATTATCCACCAGGTAAAGTTCTCCCAGAGGATAATGTTGTTTGCCACGAATGGGTGATCCTGCGACTTCTTCGGTGAAACGGTCGTTATAGTCCAACATTCCGACATCCCGTAAGCCGGCATCCGCAAGGACACCGAGCATAAAGGTTCCATCCGTGAGAGATTTCTTGAAGGCAAACTGAACGGTCGCTTTCAACCCGGCGTTGATCCGTACCCAGGCCAGGTCGGGGTCGTCGCCCAGCCCGCGATCAAAAACAAGGGTTTCATAGCCATCTGTATCAATGGGGGCATCCGATTTTTCAGAAGAGAGGCCGCCGGTATCATGGTTTTTATCATCATAGACCTGCACATTTGTGTTGGCCCACTCTTTTGTATAGGGTGGTTCAGCCCAAACGATCGTATCACCAAAGCCATCAATATCATTATCAATTTCAACACCGTAATTGATCCCAATGCTGTGATTTGGATCTGCACCGATCAGCTCGATGGAAATATAATACCAATCAGAATCCTGACTGAGATTGTAAGTGACAATATCCATATGAGAGATATAGGTCATATCTTGATTGAAGGGTCGTTCAAGCCGGTTAATCTTATACGAATCCCCACCCGGAGCGCGTTTTTCCGATGCAGTCCCCTCAGAGGGAACATCGTAATAGAGGCCCCCGGTAGATGATGATGAGGCGGGTGTTATCAAATGGACTATGTCTGGGATGCTGGTAGAGGGAATGGGCGTAGGAAAACTCACCGCTGGTGTTGCTGCAACAGGTGGCGGGATTCCGGGAGCCTGGGTTGCGACTGGAGGCGCGTTACTAGCTAAAAATGGAAGACTGCAAGCCAGCGCAGTTATAGCGATTGTGGAAATAGCCAGAACAGTGATTTTATTTCGCTTCATCATGGTCTCCTTTGGATGTTAATATTTGAATAAATTGTATTTAAGGGTAAGTGCAATATGGAGGAAAAACAGCAATAGTGTTCAGAGGAAATTCCCATTTGCATCCCGCTGCCACGCAACTCCCTGCATCTCCATACTGGCTGGGATTATCGCAACCGGTATCTTCCTTGGGCTCCTTTTCCGGGCGTGGACAGAGCTGGGGTTCGTAACCGCTTGGCTTGAAACCAAAGGCTTCACGACAGGCATTGTCCACAAGATAAAGTTCTCCAAGCGGATAATATTGGTTGCCGCGTATGGGAGAACCGGCGACCTCAGCGGTGAAACGGTCGTTATAATCGAGCATTCCGACATCTTTTAAGCCCGCGTCTGAGAGAACCCCGAGCATAAACGCCCCATCTGTCAGAGCTTTTTTGAAGGCAAACTGAACGGTCGCCTTCGGCCCGGCATTGATCCGTACCCAGGCCAGGTCTGGGTCGTCGCCAAGCCCACGATCAAATACCAGTGTTTCATAGCCATCAGTATCAATCGGGGCATCCGATAATTCGGCGGAGAGGCCGCCAGTATCATGGTTATTATCTTCAAAGACTTGCACATTTGAATTTCCCCATTCCTGTGTGTAGGGTGGTTCTGCCCAGACAATCGTGTCTCCAAACCCATCAGCGTCATGATCAATTTCAACGCCGTAATTGATCCCAAGGCTGTTATTGGGATCACTGCCGATCAACTCGATGGAGATATAGTACCAATCTGCGTCTTCGACCAGGTTAAAGGTGACAATATCCATATCAGCGACATATAACATATCTTGCTTGAAGGGGCGTTCGAGACGGTTGATCTTATACGAGTCTCCATACGGGGCACGTTTTTCCGGCGCGGTATCTTTTGAGAAGACATCATAGATATTTCCTCCAGCGGAGGGAGACGTAGAGGGAGTCATAAGGTGAACGATGGCAGCCTCTGGTGTATTTGTAGGAGGAATGGGTGTTGGTAAACCCACAAATACCGTTGCTTCGACAGGGGGAGGGATAACCGGCGCCTGAGTTGCAGGGGGAGGTGCGCTATTTTGAGCAAAAAAAGGAAGACTGCAAGCTACCACAGTAATAGTGGTGGTGAAAATAATAAGTACAGCGAATTTATTTCGGCGCATAAAATACTCCTTTGTTTACGCTTGATATCCTATTATGCGGTTTCTTTTATTAAAATTCAAGAGGGTCTTTAAAATGGGAATAAAGTCTCTTCCTAATTTTTACCACGAGAATCAAAAATGCGCCTCATTTGAGACGCATTTTTGCTATTAAATTTGTTGCTATCTTTATAGACTACAACAAGATAGCATAAAAATTTGACTTAAAACAGCCCCAGTACCTGTCCGGTTTCGAGGTCGACGTCGACGTCATAGTAAACCGGTCGGGTTGGGAGACCAGGCATGGTGCTCATCTCGCCCAGGAGCGGATAGATGAAGCCTGCGCCGACGGATGCGCGCAGATCACGGATCGGGACAGTGAAACCAGTCGGGCGACCCTTAAGATTCGCATCATGGCTGATGCTCAGGTGAGTCTTTGCCATGCACATTGGCAGTTCATCGAAACCAAGTTTTGTGTAAAGCGCAATCTTCTTTTCGGCTTCTTCGGAGTATTCCACACCATCAGCGCCATAGATCTTTTTGCAAATGATCTCGATCTTATCTTTAATGCTGGTGCCCTTGAGCGGGTACAGGAATTTGAAGTCGCTCGGTTTTTCACAGGCTGCTACCACTGCCTCACCAAGCGCTGTGGATCCTGCGCCACCTTCCATCCAGTGGCGGGAGACGACGGCATCTTCTGCACCGGCTTCGATTGCCATCTTGCGAACAAGTTCAACCTCGGCGGGTGTATCGTCTTTGAAGCTGTTGACAGCTACAACGACCGGAATGCCGAAGCTCATCGCATTTTCAATATGAGCCTGGAGATTGGGCATTCCAGCTCTGAGCAACTCGAGGTTTTCTTCAGTATATTCGGGGGCCAATGGGGCGCCAGCTTTTACGGCAGGTCCGCCGCCATGCATCTTGAGAGCACGGACGGTGGCAACCAGCACCACACAATTGGGGATCAGTCCGGAATAGCGGCATTTAATGTTGAAGAACTTTTCCATACCGATGTCAGCGCCAAAACCGGATTCGGTGACCACGTAATCGGCCAGTTTGAGAGCGATCCTGTCGGCAATGATTGAGCTGTTGCCGTGGGCAATATTAGCGAAAGGTCCGGCGTGCACGAAAGCAGGCGTGCCTTCAAGGGTCTGCATCATCGTAGGCATGATCGCGTCCTTCATCAGGACAGTCATCGCACCAGCAGCACCGATATCTTCAGCGGTGATTGCGTCGCCAGCTTTGCTAGTTCCAATTACGATATTACCAAAACGTTCGCGCATATCAGCCAGATCGGTGGTCAGGGCCAGGATGGCCATAATTTCGCTGGCAACGGTGATGTCGTAACCAGTTTCGCGCGTAAAGCCGGATTCCTTGGGGCCTTGCCCGATGGTAATGCCGCGCAACATACGATCGTTGATATCAACAACGCGGCGCCAGGTCATGGTCTCGGGATCGATATCGAGACGAACAAAGCGGGAAATTTCCTCTTCTGTCAGATCGTTGGGATCGGTCTTGTTGATGCCCAATTTTTTGAGACGTTTGAGCATTGGAAGGGCGAATTTTCGGCTGCCATCTTTGGCGGATGGGCACAGGCGGCGGAAGAGGGCATCGTCGCTTTGGCGAGATTCATGGTACATGCGGGTGTCAATGGCTGCGGCAAGCAAGTTGTTCGCCGCGGTAATGGCATGAATATCACCGGTCAAATGGAGGTTGAAATCTTCCATTGGGACAACCTGGCTGTAGCCACCACCGGCAGCGCCGCCCTTGATCCCAAAGGTTGGGCCTTGTGAAGGTTGGCGAATGGCGGTGAAAACGTTTTTGCCCAGGTGAGCACCGAGGGCTTCACTTAAACCAACCATGGTGGTTGATTTGCCTTCGCCCAGTGGGGTCGGGGTGATCGCGGTCACGTCAATATATTTGCCATCGGGTACATCCTTGAGGCGATCAAGAATGCTAAGGCGGACCTTGGCCTTGAGATCTCCGTGAAGCTCCAATTCTTCCGGCAAAATACCAACTTCTTCAGCAAGTTTGGCAACGTTTTTAATATTAGGCTGTTGGGCCTGGGCGATCTCAATATCTGATGGAACTGGTATCAGCGTCTTAAGTTCGACGGGGGTAAATTCTATCTTGCTATTTCTGTATTTAGACATTTCTGCTCCCATATAATTTAGTCACGATACACTAATTTTCCAGTGTTTTCAATTTTACTGCAAGAGACGTATTTCCCCGTTTTCTGTGCAGTGTGTCACAAATTTAGTCAGGCTCAATTAGCGTGCCAAGTTCTTTCCCTAGCAAGGCCTTTTGTACGTTTCCAGAGTTTAAACCGGAAAAAATCTGGATGGTTAATCCTGACGTGGATTTTACAAGTTCTACCATTTGTTGAACTTTGGATTGCATCCCTCCGGTGACATCTGTTCCGGCTGAAGAACCAATACTTGCTCGCACCTTCTTGAATGAACCAGGCGTAACTCTCTTGACCTGTTGCTTGCGTACCGGAAAATCAGCATATACGCCATCTTCGATTCCTGCCAGTAAAATCCGTTGTGGACGCATCTCCCGTGCAAGGTGCATAAAAAGATCCTCGGTCGAGAGGATTGTTCCACCGCGGACCTCGTCAAAGACCACATCTCCGTAAACGACGGGCACGATCCCCTTTGAGAGCGCGCTCCGTATCGGATCCAAATTCCAGGTAGCGACCTGCCCATCACGCGCCACCACACTTGAAGACGGGGGCATCGCCATTGCCGGAATATTTGCCTCGCGCAAGGCGCTCATCACAAATTGGTTGAGCGCATCCGCCTCATGCCAAACTTCGCTGAAGCCCCGCCAATAGTTCCCCTCTTGCTCCCCTCCTCTTTTCTTGTAGAAGGGAGGGGGTAGTCCCTCCCTCGTCTTGTATTTTTTTGCAACGACATGCCCAAAGGAACCGGAACCATGCCCGAGTAACAGAAGCAGGTTCGGGTCGGCGATACGAGCCGAAGCGATTTGCGATGCGAGATCTTTTAGCGTTTTCAGTCGCGGTGTATGAGGTCGCAATTTATCTGTGATCAGTGAACCACCCAGTTTGAGAAAGACCAAATTTTCCATGCCATTGTTTTACCACAATCTCAGATGTAATGCACTTTCAAATTACGATCCACCTGATATAATTTTGCTAATGGATATTCAAGCAGGAATTCGTGCAGCCATGCTCTTGTCTGTTTTGGGTGCGGGTATCAGTACTTGGGTTGGCTTGAATCAGATTCGGGCTGCTCGCAATCTGCCCTTTTATCGCATGAGGCGGCGTAAAATAGGTTCGGGGTGGCGACTTTTGGTTTCAGGGCTGGTGCTGGGAATAGTAAGTCTGTGGTTGGGGAAATACGGTGAGCCGGTACTATATCGATACATTCCGGTGACGCCAACTGTTCAACCAACGCCGACAATTGCCTTTACATCGACCATCACCCTGACGCCGACAATTACACTTACCCCGACGATCACTGAAACGCCCTCGGTTTCGGATACCCCGACCATCACTCCAGAACCTCACATCCCCCTGGCAATAGAAGTGCTGTTTGATTCAGTCATCACACCCGACCCGAGCGCGGTCTTTAGCCCTTTGCAATTTTCCACAAAGATGGAAAATTTTCAGGCGGTTAGCCCCTCAACATATTTTGTTAATCCGATCGGACGGTTTTTTGCTGTTTATTCTTATGCCAACATGCTTCCTGGTGTGCAGGTGACCGAACTTTGGTATCGTGATGGAGAATTGGTGCATTACTTCACCTCCCCGTGGGATGGAGTATCGGGAGGACTTAGTTTTGCCGTATGTAATTTCACACTTTGCAATGGATGGCAGCCCGGGGAATATCAACTGCAAATTTTTGTGGGCGAAGAATGGAAGGTGGTCGGTATTTTCATTCTTGAAGGTGAGCCTCTTACCGCAACCCCGACCCTGACTCCCAGCCTAACACCTCTGCCAACCGAAACACCGGAACCTTAACTTTTCCCTGAAGCTTTATATTAACACTGAGGCCAACATGAAAAAAGGATTTCAAGATCATTATCCAGACCATACTGCACATTGTTTTGGATGCGGACGGCTGAATGAGGCCGGTCATCAGATAAAATCCAATTGGGATGGGGATGAGAGTGTTGCTCGGATTACACCCGACCCTGAATATACTGCCCTCCCCGGTTATGTTTATGGCGGCCTTTTGGCATCGCTGCTTGACTGTCATGGCACGGGTACCGCGGCTGCTGCAGCTTATCGCGCTGAAGGGCGCGAAATGGATACAGGGGAACCTTCACTTCGTTTTATGACCGCATCCCTGCAGGTGGATTATCTAAAACCGACTCCATTGGGGATCGAATTGGAAATTCGTGGCAAGGTCAAAGAAGTTAAAGGGCGTAAAATTATTATTGAAGAATGGATTCTGGCTAACGGAGAGATCACTGTCCGCGGCGAAGTTATCGCCGTGCAAGTACCGGATAAGGTTATCCTTGATTTGCTTGAAAGGGCAGGTAAATAAAAAAGCTGGTTTTAACGGATTTTGTGGTTATCGAGAAAAGCTGATATTTCAAGCACAGGAAACTTTAAATCCAACAACGTAATTGTGAATTTCTCCCGCACGGTGGTTTACCGACCGCGCTAAAGGGCTAAACCCGACGAAAGTCGGCTCACCGAATGAAAAAGAGTCCGCTTTTAGCGGGCTTGAGCTTTGAGCATGGGCGTTTACGCCCATGCGGTGATGGTTTTTCCACGAGAAATTCTTATACCACAAAATCCGGTAGAATTCGAGAAAAAGCGGGCCATTTTTGACCCGCTTCTTGGTTTTTGACTAGACATTTTTTCGCCCCTGCCCGCTTACAACCACCTTCGCAATTTTTGCCGCCAGGACGGCGTTATTTTCCAATAAGATCAAATTTGACCGCAGAGAGCGCCCCTTGCTCAATTCATTGATCCGTTGTAGCAGGAAAGGGGTTAATGCTTGTCCATGAATATCCCTCGACTGCGCGTCCTCTGATGCTTTTGCAATAATCGGGTCAATTTCTTCATTGGGCAGTGAATACGCCTCAGGGATTGGATTCGTAACCAATATTGCGCTTTTCAGCCCCAGGTCCCAATGAGCTTTGGCAAAGGAAACAATCTCCTCAGGAGTATCAAGCCGCACACTAACATTCAATCCACTTGTACGTGAGAAAAATGCGGGGAACTCGTCAGTTTGATATCCCACGACCGGCACAGCCATTGTTTCGAGATATTCCAGCGTTGCAGGCAGATCAAGGATGGATTTTGCGCCCGCACAGACTACGATCATGGGTGTATCGGCGAGGGCTTGCAGATCAGTGGATATATCCAGATGACCCTCCCGATGGACACCGCCGATCCCACCCGTAGCAAATACGCGTATTCCGGCTTGCTGGGCGGCAAGCATTGTCCCCGCAACGGTTGTCCCGCCATCCAATTTTTTAACGATAGCCCTGGCAAAATCCCGCCGACTGACCTTGACAGGGTCTTTGGCCTTTGCCAGTTTATCCAATTCCCCTTGGCTAATTCCGATGCGAATTTTGCCATCCAGCAAGGCGATAGTAGCCGGTACCGCGCCCTGCTCATGGATCTTTGCTTCCATATCTTGAGCCAATTTAATGTTTTGTGGGATAGGTAATCCATGCGTAATGACGGTTGATTCGAGCGCCACAATTGGAAGAGCCAATTCAAGAGCGCGAAGGATTTCAGGGGAAATGATGAAATGGGAGTTGTTCATAGATTTATAAGTGTTGAAAAAAAGAGAAAACTTTCTTTAACTGTTGCAGCTCATTATTAGCCAAGAGCCTGGGCAGGCTTTGCAATAGCGATTGCTAAACCTCGAATACTAACTGTAGACAATGGAATGATTGGATAATCTTCTGTGCTAAGTGATTCCAGACCAGCTTTTGAGTAACGTTTAATAACTCCGGAGCGCTCATTTGGTGCCGGATTTTTTATTGAAGCTATTATGACATCACCAGGTTGAGCGCTCATATTACTGAGTTTAAGATCGATGGCTAGAGCATAATCATTATTCTGTATGGGAATTGGGGATGTCCGATTCATGCTGTTTCCCTCCACCCGAAACCATCTATAAACTCTTGGTTTCAGGATGATGGAATTTCCTTCATCGCGTATATTATAGATATAGTGCAATACTTCATTAAAAGCAAGTTCGTCCAGGGTTGCATCAATATCTGGTTGGCTCTCAAAAATAAAATTACCTTCTGGCCCGGCGGTAATTTGACTTTGCACAGGAAAAATTAATTGACTTCTACGCCAATGCGGGTATCTGGGCTGCCGATGGCTAAGGAGCCCTTGTTTCTTATCTTTCTGATCTTGGGCTTGTTTTCTCTGTTTTTGGACCTCGAGAGGTTGATCTAGTTGGGTTTTAATTTTCCCAATAAAGATATTACATTCATCACGCTTCTCATAGTTATGTTCTCTTTGGAATTTTTCCGCCCTGCCCTGAAGTAATTCTATCGTCCGTTCAAGCTCCCTGCGTGCTGGTAGCATATCACCCAGGATGAGCAAAGTTTTTCCATATATCCAAATAGCAAGGAGCTCATTCCACTTGGATCCGACTTGATGAAAATCTTCAATAGCTTCCTGGATATGAAATTTCGTTTGATTTAATTCATCCAATTCAAAGTAGATACAAGCGAGAAAGAGAGAGCAGAAGTGGCGACTATCACATTTTGAACAATCGCTGTTTTTTTTATCCTCTTTTAACTCGAATAGTAATGCCTCGGCTCTCTCTGGACAATCTTTTATATTAAGAATTTTATTTTTAAGAAATCGTGTTGCTTCGCTTTTTATTTCTACATTCTTTAGAAC
>JACNJN010000081.1 GCA_014382535.1 Candidatus Desulfolinea nitratireducens
TGTGAGATGATCCTATTCTACCAACAGATGATGACCGGACGAATATAACCGTTTTCTAGAGTAAAATACTTCGGATGAGGTTTTTGCACGGTACGGGCAATTTGCTACTTGAGGCACAGTCAATAACTTGATTTTCATCCAAGGGATGACGGGTGCTGTTTCTCCGGCTGACATAAAAAACTTCCTTTAGCCGGAGTTGACTTAAAAGCAAAAACCGGCTCTCATGATTTACTCATTGAGAGCCGGTTTTTGCGTTGTTACGCTCTGCGGTCCCGACGGGATTTGAACCCGCGATCTCGGCCTTGACAGGGCCGCATGTTAAACCGCTACACCACGGGACCATCTAACGGACGATAGTTTACCACAGGGGTATGACAGGGTCAAGTTTTTGCTGCCAATAACCAATAATTCCTTTTTAAAAACCAGGAACCCGTTCCTGTACAGAATATTGAAAGAAATGATCTCAATACACTATAAAAGAGAAGCCTCCATTTACTACAGGCAGCCTCTCTTTTGTAGTCTTCGATTAGAGCGGTATAATCTATTTATGTGATTCGATGTATTTGACCGCGCCGCCCACGGTCGTGATCGATTGGGCATCTTCGTCCGAAATTTCGGCACCAAATTTATCTTCAAAAGCCATGATCAATTCTACAAGATCAAGGGAATCGGCTTCAAGGTCATCACGGAAGCTGGCTTCGAGAGTGACTTTATCCTCGTCGGCACCAAGCAAGTCTACAATAATATCTTTAATTTCGCTGAAAGTATCAGCCATGTCGTCCTCCTGAATAGGTCTAATTCGTTTTCCGGCTTATTGTAACCGCTCTGACGAGCGTGTCAAGCCAATGTTAATTCACAGACAGGAACACTACCTCATGCCAAAAGTTGCGCCAATTGACCAACGCAAATCCGACCATATCCGAATTAATTTGGAAGAAGACGTCCGCTCTGCGCAGACAACGGGGCTGGAAAATTACCATTTCATCCATCAGGCCCTCCCCGAAATTTCGCTGGCAGACGTGGACCTCAGCTTGCCACTCTTCGGCAAACATCTCCAGGCCCCGCTTCTGATCTCCTCCATGACTGGCGGAACCGAGGAGGCCGGTGAGATCAACTCACGTCTGGCGGAGGCCGCCCAGGAGACTGGTATCGCCATGGGAGTCGGCTCTCAGCGCGCGGCCATTGAAGATCCTTCGCAAATCCCTACTTTCAAAATTTGTCGTGATGTGGCACCCGATATTTTGCTTTTCGCCAATCTCGGCGCTGTCCAACTGAATTATGGATATGGCATCGACGAATGCCGCCGCGCCGTTGAGATGATCACAGCTGATGCGCTGATCCTCCATCTCAACCCCCTGCAGGAGGCCGTCCAGGCGGGCGGGAATACAGATTTCTCCGGGCTGGCAAAAAAGATCGAAGATATTTGCAATGAGCTGGAAGTACCCGTCATCGTCAAGGAAGTAGGCTGGGGCGTATCAGAAAGAACAGCCAGGCTCTTAAACAATTGCGGCGTGGATGCCATCGACGTGGCCGGTGCAGGTGGGACAAGTTGGTCACAGGTTGAGATGCACCGTGCGCCGGATGAGTTCACCAGGCAACTAGCCGCCACCTTTATCGACTGGGGCATCATCACTGCCGACTCAATTTTGAATGTAAAAAAGGTTGCTCCAGACTTGACCATCTTCGCCAGCGGCGGCTTAAAGAATGGCCTCGATATTGCCAAATCCATTGCACTGGGCGCATCTCTGGGTGGTATGGCTGGGTCTTTTTTGAAGGCAGCAGCGATTTCAACTGAGAAGGTAGTGAACTTGATTGAGTTGACGAAAAGGCAAATTGAGGTGACAAGTTTTGCGGTGGGCATTGAAAGTTTGAAAGAGATAACGGGAAAAATATCACATCATTCATAAAGGACGACCCGTTTTGGTTTTTACCCCATCTTTCTTTGCTAAGCAACAAATTGAGATAAGATATTTTTACTATATCCTCGCATTGGTCGCCTCAACGATGGCAAATACAGAACCACGTCGCCGAAACTCCCTCCGCCTAAAGGGATTTGATTACTCCCAACCAGGGGCTTATTTCATCACGACGGTCACCCAGCATAGGGTGTGTTTATTTGGCGAGGTGGTGGATGGGGTCATGCGGTTGAATAATGCGGGAAAAATTGTAAAAACGGTTTGGGTTGAATTACCAATACATTATCCCCATGTCGAATTGGGAACGTTTGTGGTGATGCCCAATCATGTGCACGGTGTGATTATATTAACAGATACCGTAGGGGTGGGTCTGAGACCCGCACCTACAATCCCCGCAAAACACTATAGTCTATCTGAAATCATGCGCGCCTTAAAATCATTTTCATCACGACGCATCCATCAAACCGAAAAATTTTCCCAAAAACGAATCTGGCAACGTGGCTTCCACGACCGCATCATTCGTAATGATGCTGAATGGCAGAAAATTCATCTGTATATCGAAACAAATCCAGCCAATTGGGATGATGACGAAGAAAACCCGTCTGCAATAAAATAGCGACTTCACTCACACCCACTCGTCCCGGGCTCAGGAGTCGCAAGGGACGAGGTATCAAGCGTAGGCCATCTCCCCGCTTCAAATTCATCCACGTAGGCTCTTAACGCATCGAAATCACTTTTCCAGATAAATGTATTCTGTTTTCCCACAGGATCATAGATCGTTCCGGATCTGAACATATTTCGCGGGAAAGAAGAAAAGATGATATTGCGCATTGGAATCTGGGTTCCCAGGCAGGCCAACTGACTGATTTGCCCGGGCGTCAGGTCGGTTTGAATATTATCCTGAAAGGCGGCTATAATTTCAGGAATTTTCGTCAAAGTTTCAGGTTCCCGGATCTTTTTTTGCAGCTCGCATATCACCTTGTTTTGATGCCCCGTCCTCGCAAAGGTGCTCACGTTCCGGGTACGTGCCAAAGTCAACGCTTGCTCCCCGCTAAGATGCTGCTCGCCTGCCGGGAAATATAGGCGCTTGCTCCGGTCGTAGGAATAGCGCCCATCAACTTCCTCCTCGAGATAAATATCAAGCCCACCCAATGCATCCACCACATCCACAAAAACGTTCATACTGACGGCAATATAATGGTCCGGTTTCAAGCCAAAATTCCTATCCATCGTAAGCGCCAATAATCCCGGCCCCTCACTGGGGTGGTCCCAATAATGCAATCCGGGGTTTCCCCAATAATAGGCCGTATTGAGCTTCTGCTGATTTGTCCCCAGATTATCGATCACTTCTGGGATCTTGACCCAGAGATCACGAGGGAATGCGAGCACAGTAATTTTCTGCAAACCAAAATCCACCCGAATCGCACGGATTACATCCGCGCGTCCATATTTATATTCGTCAGAACGCGCATCACTCCCTATTGCGAGAAGGATCATCGGCGGTACATTATTACAGGGCAAAAAGGGAGATGATGGGGTTTCGGTTTCAAAAACCAGGGTCGGAGCAAGGGTCCCAGTAGCCAGCGGAGTTGGCTGCGGCTCACCCGGGAACACCGTCCAGGTAGCAGGAAAATCCCACGGGGTCGGATAATCCAGCACTGGGCCCAAAGGCTTTTGCGCCCAGGAGGAATAAGCCTGGCTTCCAATCATAAGAATTGCTAAAGTTAAAACACAGATCAGAGAAAGAATTATGCCAAAAGTTATTTTTTGCGATTTATTCATACTCCTCGTATTATACTTCTCTCGAGGCAACAGGCTTAATCCTTTATAATTTCTCAATATGGATATCTACCTCTACCTACCCGCACTCATTTTTATTTTAGGCCTGATCGTGGTCATTGGCACCTTTTTCTCAGCGCTCTCGACCTTCGTTTTGCCGCGCAGTGCCCAAAGCCTTCTTAACCGAGTTCTCTTTGGTACCTTGCGGCGTATCTTTGAGAAAATAATGAGTTTGCGCAGTGGCTATGAAAAAAAGGAAGCCCTATTTGCCTATTATGCTCCGATCGGATTGCTGATGCTCGTACCGACATGGTATATCCTGATGTCCGTGGGATTTGCTGCCATGTATTGGTCCCTCGGCGCAGGGGATATTTATACCAGCTTCAAACTTAGCGGTTCATCCCTGCTCACATTGGGTTTTGAGACATCCGGTAATTTCCTGGTTAATTTGCTGGTCTTTTCGGAAGCTACACTGGGGTTGATCCTGGTTGCACTCCTGATCGCATATCTCCCAACCATGTATGCTGCCTTTTCCCGGCGAGAGGAATTTGTCAACCTGCTGGAAGTTCGGGCGGGTAACCCGCCTTCCTCGGTTGAAATGCTCTTGCGATTCAATCGCATCCACGGTCTCAAAGGGCTATCCGCATATTGGAGTTCCTGGGAGGTTTGGTTTGCACAAATCGAAGAAAGCCATTCCACACTGCCGGCGCTGGTTTTTTTTCGATCGCCCCGCGGTGATCAATCCTGGATCACCGCTGCCGGAACGGTTCTGGACGCCGCTGCGCTGGCCCTATCTGCACTGGATATCCCTCCAGATGCCTCGGCTGCCTTATGCATCCGGGCAGGTTTCATTTCCCTGCGCAGCATCTCCGAAAATTTTAATCTCCCTCTTAATCTCGATCCGATTTTCCCCCAAACCCCCATCAGCATCAGCCGCGATGAGTTTTTGGACGTGCTGGATCAGTTGAAAAAAGCTGATCTTCCCTTGAAAAAAGATCGCGAGCAAGCCTGGCGCGACTTTGCCGGGTGGCGTGTAAATTACGATCAACCCCTCCTGGCACTGTGCAGCCTGATCATGGCACCGCCAGCATTTTGGTCCAGTGATCGTGCGCCCAAGACGCAGCTCCCGGATATATTTACATCAAAGAAAAATTAGTAGGAATAGATCAGGGTCTTTTTCGAGGAAGTCAGGTAGAATCTTTCGATATGCCTTCAACCTTCAAAGATATTGGGATGGGATTAGCTGCCGGGATGGGAATCGGCACACTGCTTTTCGCAGGGGTATTTTTGATATCGGAATTTGCGCAAATCCCTGACGTTCAATCTGTTGCCGCGCAAGAAGCAATCATCCCACCCCAACTGGAAGCTCAGGCAAACCCTGCCCAGACCCTATTCTCCACCCCAACGATTTTTTCAGTCCCAGAGTTTTTTCCTACGCCAACGCCAACTTTAATTCCGCTGGAAAAACAATCGACCACACTGCCTCCGACAGCTACGATCATTACCGAGCCGCTCATCCTCACCGGTCCGCTCAATGGTGAGGAGCAAGCCTACCTCCATCTGACTTCGCTTTATTTTGTGGCCCCGGATTATTTTGCCAGCAAAGCAATTGGTGAAGAGATCAACGGCGTCGGTTACGGACATCCCAGCAATATATGCGGACCTCTTTCCATCGCCATTCTGCAACGTGGAAATATTCTGAGCAAAAATATTATCCCTTATGATTTCTGGTTGCTCAATCCAGATAATTATGAAGACCGCTTGATCCTCAAGGCCACATTTCCTCAGGAGCGGTTTGAAAGTTTCCGCACCAAAATCGCACTTGATCGTTTTGATTGGGTAAGCTTCCCGCTCCTAGCTGGTGATTTTCTCTATCTATACAGCGGCAGTCGCGGAAATTTTGAACATATGCTCACTGTGACACGCGTGGATGATCTAGGGCGGGCGTATACCGTTACCAATCATAAAACTGAAGAACTTGGCTTTGTCATCACCGAAGAATTGCTTTACGACCCCAAAAATCCTGGGGAGGGCCTTTTCTACCAGTGGACAGCACGAGAAAAAGCCACGCTTGGTGCCACCGGTTTTGAAGGATTTCAACTATTTCGATTGAGAGAAAAATAAGGAAAGTCGGTAATATATGCTAATGAATAATTTAAATGAAACTCTATTGACAGCTATCGAAGTTGAACTTCGCCGCCAGATCGCACGTCTGGACGATTCGCATACCGCCCTCTACCACGAAATGCTCACCTACCATATGGGCTGGACAGGCGAAGGTGCCGGGCCAAAGGCCACGGGGAAACGAATTCGTCCATTGCTGGTTTTATTGGCTTCAGCTGCAACCAAAGGGGAATGGCAAAATGCCCTGCCTGCTGCTGCAGCGGTCGAGTTGATCCACAATTTTTCGTTGCTGCATGACGATATTCAGGATAACTCTGAAACACGACGTGGTCGTCCGACCGTGTGGGTGAAGTGGGGTGCGGCTCAGGCGATCAATGCCGGAGATGGGTTGCTGATCATCGCCAACCTGGCCATGGCAGATCTTGAAGATCGTTTCTCTGCTGAGATCGCCATGGGAGGATCTCGATCATTACAGGAGACCTGCCTAAATCTGACGCGCGGTCAACATTTGGATATTTCCTACGAAACGCGCACAGATCTTGAAGTTGGCGACTACTGGTCAATGATCTCTGGCAAAACCGCTGCGCTGATCTCTGCCTGCACCCATCTGGGTGCCCTTCTCGGCGGCGCGGATGAAGGGACACAGTCTGCATATAGAGACTTTGGCCATTATCTCGGTCTGGCCTTTCAGGTCCAGGACGATATCCTCGGCATCTGGGGTGATGAGGCATTGACAGGCAAATCTGCCGCCAGCGATCTGCTCGAAGGGAAGAAATCTCTGCCAGTTTTATACGGCCTAGGCAAAAATGGGGAGTTTGCCAGGAAATGGCGGCAGGGACCACTGACTCCCGACGAAATTCCAGGAATGTCGAAATTGCTGGAAGTAGAAGGGGCGCGTCTCCAGGCCCAACAAAGCGCAGATCAGATGACCGATCTCTCCTTGAAGGCACTCCGTATGGCTGACCCACAGGGAGAAGCTGGCGATCAGCTTTTCGAGCTGGCAAATTGGCTCCTAAAGCGCGAGGCTTGACATTGTATTAGCGCGTGACTATAATCACGTCCGCAATGCGGGAGTAGCTCAGTGGTAGAGCATCTGCTTCCCAAGCAGAGGGTCGCGGGTTCGATACCCGTCTCCCGCTTTCTTAAACCAGCCCAATCGGGCTGGTTTTTTTATTTACATCATCACTTTTTAATTGAAGACTGTTTCTCTTTTCGAATCACCCATCGCTATTTTATACTTTATAATAATCATTAGCCAAGTCAATGTACATAAATTCTCACACAACTTTTTTGCTTATATAGTAAGGCAATAAAATTATCATGGAAACTAAATCTTCTGTCTTCCAACGTCTCGATTTTTTCTTTGCTATTCTTGTAGGCATATGGAGTTTTGCCTTATATTTTCGCACTTTAGCACCTTCGGTTCTTACCAGCGATTCGGCGGAATTTCAAACCCTATTCTACACCCTGGGAATGACCCACCCAACTGGCTATCCCGTTCATGTTTTAATCGGAAAACTTTTCACCCTGATTCCCATTCAAACCATTGCGTATAGAGCCAATTTAGCATCGGCGTTTTTTGCAGCTGTCGCAGTTGCAGAAATTTATCTGATCGTCTATCTACTCGGGCGCTGGCGAGTTGGAGCCTTAGTTGGTGCATTAGCATTAGCACATATGCCTTTATTTTGGCGATTTGCAATTATTGCTGAATCATATTCAATTTCTTCGGTTTTCTCACTTTCAATTCTTTTATTTATATTGCTATGGCGTGAACAAGGAAACTGGAGATCTCTCCTTTTTGCCGGAATTCTCGGTGGATTAAGCATCGGCGTCCACGGAGCTACAGCTATGGCTGCCCCTGCAATTGCTATATACCTGTTACTCACTGCACGAAAACGCAATGCGTGGATAAGTGCGATCGGAGGTGCGGCCATGGGAATATTTTTACTTATAGCTGCTTTCATATATATTGACCACCGTGACCCACCATCTAGTATCTATAATGCTGTATACCGCCCATCGCTCAGTAAATGGGGCTTGACCGAAGATCAATTTGTTACACCTCTGGAGCATCTTGATATTCTTTTCCCCGCAGAGAGTGCGCTAAATTACTTTTTTGATGTTCCGGCATCCACAATCACAAATCGTTTCACAATTTATCAAAGCTCCTATTCAAGTTTTTCAAAATTATTGATTTTAATAGGATTTATCTATATTTTTTTTCGGAATAACGATATTAAAAGAAAGCTTTGGTTCGAGGCAATATTGGTTGCAGGTATTTTTCTACCATTGTGGCTTTTTGCTCTTACCCAAAATTCTTCGTTATATGCTCAATTTTTTACTCTATCCGATCCCATTTTATATATATGGCTTGGGCTTGGTATATGTGGATTGTTGGAATTATTATCTTGGCTAATTAATTATGTCTTTTCTGCAAAGAAGAAAGATTATCGAAATCTAGCGATGATATTACTCAGCTTTCTGATTATTATTTTCCCCTTCTGGCAATCCCGCAAAGCAATCTTTTCTGCCTGGGAAAATGGGTATACTCGCGATATAAAAAATTCGGGCGTATATCCCATTTTTGCGCCTGAGCAAAAAGCTCGCTTAGCCAGACGTATAGTCAATAAAGTTGAAGAAGATGCGATCGTTTTTACAGAGTGGGATAGACTTTATACCTTTTATTACGTTGCCCATATAGAAAGGGGGCTAACAAGGATAGACTTTCATCAAGCCTATATTGGAGATGGGACGACAGAAGTTGCAGATTCTTTGGCAGCCTATATCGCCGGAAATATTGATACAAGACCAATTTATACAACTATTCCATTGCTTGACTTAATTCCATTTTATACATTTGAGCCTGTTTCAGATGACCTTTTACGGTTGCATAAAAGGGAATAGCCTTTCAATAAAATCCCCTTCATAAAATAATATTAATATCTGACGGTTCGAATCCGTTCACCCGCTCTTCCAAACCAGCCCTGGGGGCTGGTTTTCATGACACCAGCATAGTAA